>NZ_JBDKEE010000019.1:0-95526 GCF_051130085.1 Enterobacter sp. PTB | reverse complement strand
TCAATATCAATATCAATATCAATATCAATATCAATATCAATATCAATATCAATATCAATATTAATTTAATTGGCAGGATAATTATTATGGAAAAAATCAAAGCTCCTTGTCCATACTGTAAAGGTGAAAAAAATTGTCACACAATAGGCTATAAAAAAAGAGAATGGAGTGAGGGTGATGGGGACGACTATTTTTGGGCTGAAAGTGAATACAAATTATTAGAGTGCATGGGATGCGACGGAATATTCACATATATTAAATCCCGTCATAGTGAAGATTACGACTATGAAAGAGATGAGTCAGGCTATGATTGTATAGTATATAACTATCATATATCAACATATCCTACGCAAGAGCAAGAAGAGATTAGACCCACTTGGTTTGGCGAGATATTAAGCAAAGATTATCAGCTTTATGTGATAATGAACGAAATGTATATTGCATTTCAAAATAAATCACTTATTTTAGCGGCAATTGGGCTCAGAACTATTTTTGACAGAACAGTCGAAGTTTTAAATATTCACCCAGGACATACATTAGGCCAGAAGGTTGACATTCTTAAAGAGGAAGGTTTTATTGGGGAAACAGAAAGGAGCCAACTTAAAATTGTAACCGAAGCTGGCAACTCAGCAGCACACAGGGCATGGTCACCGAACGAAGCTGAATTTAAATCACTTTTGGTAATTATAGAAAATTTTGTAATGCGAACAATACTAAAAGATGAGGGTGTATTTAAGATTGCAGAAAAATTACCTGAGAAACACCCAAAACCTCCCAAAAAGCAAGAATAATGTACGCAAGTGTAAATAGAGCCAAGATATTATACCTTGGCTCTGGTTACATCTATTTTTAATGCCTTAACTGATTCTTTAAACAAGAAACTACCTCCTGTCAGCTTTTCGCTCACAGCAGACCTTGTGGCACTCCAGGCGGTCCGCTTTGTGCCAGGAGCGGAAGTAGCTAACAACAGTTTATGTGGAGAAACTGGGAGCAGATCAATCATTACTAAAGTGATAGTACCCATGATCCTCTGCATATGAGGCCATTGATTCATGATCATTCGGGTCGATTAACTCATAATACTCCTGAGGGGTATAATGTGTTCTGTTTGTGTAGTGATCTGCTACCCCGGCAGCAGCTAATTGGGCATAACCATTTAGTTTCAACCCACAAGCTGGACATGAAAATACAGTTGGAATTACTGATCGCCTAGTTATTATCTCAGTCCCTTTGTTTTCCACTTGCTCTTTCCCATATTCATTCCCATGAACTGTAGCGGTACAAGAACATGCTGGGCATTTCACCTTGTGATGCTTTTTATGAGAAAGATCTTCGCCTTGCTGTTCAGCGATTAGCTTTATTGCCTCTTTCTCTTCCGATGATTTATCATTAAAAACTTTCTCATAAGCATTGATTTGAGTTATTACATATTTCTTAACCTGCTTATCAAGTTCAGTAATAATTTCATGAGCCGCTTTCGCTTCATCTTCACCAAACAGCTCTTCTAGGCTTCTATCTTGCGCTAGTGATAACACTCTACAACATTTATAAAATGCCCCAATCCATTGTTGAGGTTTATATTCAACAAAAGCGGCGGTGCCTGAGTGAACCTCTTCATTTCTACGTCCAGCCAAAGCCAAAGCTATCGTGATCTCCTCCTCATTGAAATCTGGAATCAAATCTTTGCAAAGTTTCAATACCTGAGACGTAGATATAGACTTAGCCTGCGAGATATTCGCGTTAAGACCTAAAGCTGCAAGGAGATTTTTTTGATCTTTATCAGGCTCAGCAAGTAAGCACGGACTAAAGTGTGAGATAGTTGACCGTGAAAGTAACTCAAGCCCCATTGCGCACCATAGCCCAAAAATCTCTGAATCTCTGTCATCATTAAATGCTCTTTGAAAATAAACCTTACTTTTTGACCACAATGAATCATTATCCCAACTCATTTTTCACCTCACGTAAGCTCTAAATATTTTTCGGATTGCATGCTTGTTCTCGACCTTACTCCTTCCATGAAGCATGTTCCAGTTATTAAGAACCAAAGCATTTGAGCCCGACCAATTAAAATTAATTAAATTCATCCCTCGGATTATTTCATGAAATATCTCTATAAATTTCCTACCTTGTTCGTTTGCGGGTGTCATTATATTCGGATCGAATCTGAATCCATTTCCTAATGGAGAAGAAAATTTTACACCTCGATAATTTACACTTTCATATGTATGAACTTTAAATATAGCATCATTAATGATTTTCTTTTCGCTTTCAGAGAAAGCGTCTACTATATCTCTCCACGACAAGATGGTTGTTGATGTTGTGCTAGCCTCGGGTGACCACATTATTAATAATCTTGCTGGTATTGCCCAAAAGGCAGTATCGGTATGTAATGGAAATTCGGCAAAACCGAAATTTTGACTGAAAGAACCTGTTTTTGCATTAACACCGTCATTTGCTATAATCACATCGTATACTTCGCCATTAGGGTGAGGAATTATTTCACCTAAACTCTTAGCCAACGATAGAAAGCTCTCTACTGAATCGCATTCTTCTACAATATTATATTTATTCATATAAAAACACATAGTGATAGACGTTAAAAAACACGATATATGTTACAAAATTCACCAGCTTGACACTCTAATTGCAATTATTCACCCTATCATAGTTATAAAATAGGTCAACATTCTATCAGAATGGTATTGCTTTCAGGGGTGTGATAAAGAGATTTAGTATTTTCTATCTTAAACATCCGACGCCAGCTCCTCACTCATAGCCGCTCTGGCCTGCTCCCAGTTGATTAGATAGCATGCCCATAGCTATGTCCGCACTTCGCTCTAAGCGGACCTTCCCACAACCCGCAACACTGCCCGTAAAACGCAATTCCCCTGATCCCTCTGCATCACACTACACTTATCCCTTAAAGCCAAACCTGACACAGGGAGTCATGTATGTCTGCGGAGAATTTATCCCAAATGGGTGCGGCAAAAGTGCAGCGTTTGGTGGATCAATATGGTCAGCAAGTCATAGAAAAATGTCCTGTTAGCCCTGTGGAATACGCTTTCTACGAGCATGCGGCGGAAGAGCTCAACAGCAGGGGAATCAAAACGCCGACGCTGTTGTCTGCCGATCCACATCCACGCCGGTTAAGGCTGGAATATATCCCTGGAAAAGTGTCTCAGGATGAGGTGTCGGGGGATGACATATTGAAATGCCTTTCTCATCTTCATCGCACTCCACCGGACCCAACCTGGGTGTATTACCCTCATTCCTGGCCCGAGAAAGCGCTTGAAAAATCATTGGCGCTTTTGAAATTACCGGACCGCGCGGCCCACCAGATGCGCTGTTTTCAGCAAGCGGGCAGCGTTTTGTTTCGGCAGAAATGTTTAATCTCAGGGGATACCAATGCCGGTAACTGGGGGATGAGAGAAAATGGAGAGTGGGTTCTCTTTGACTGGGAAAGGTTTGGCACGGGCAGTCCGGCTATCGACCTCGCCCCGCTGGTAAAGGGGATGGGCTCCAGGCAAAGCATTTTACAGCTTGCGGAGCGTTACTGCGTGCATTGTCCGCATATGCCTGCCCGACAGCTAGCGACGGAAATAACCCTTGCTAAAGCATGGATTGTGTCAGAAGTGGTGTCCCTGCTCTATGACCGGAACAAAACAGATTTTGAGCTGTACCTGAACTGGTACAGAGAAACGCTTCCCGGCTGGCTGGACGAGGCTATCTCAGTACTTTAACCCTTCGTCTGCATGGGATTTTTATATTATTAAGGCCGAAATACTGGCTTACAGACCAGCTGAATTTCGGCCCTTAAGCTCTGGCCTTAGTGCGCCGTGATATAAGGCTCTTTCACGAACTCCGCCAGCAGCCAGACCATATCATGTAGCAGACCGGTCAGCTCTTTTGCCACGTTTGCAGGCAATGTTCCGCCCATTACCGCCTGCGTTAACGCCAGCGCATAGTCCACCTGGAGCGACGTATCCTGCCAGCAGTCCGGAACGCAGGAGACAATCTTCTCTCCTGCAATCAGCTGTTCGACCAGATAAGGCGGGAGGGCAGAATCACAACGCGCGCGAAGGCGTTTAAGCACTGCCAGCAAACGCGTACACAGTGTTGCATGGGTGACCGCATCGTCGGTTTCTACCAGCACGCTTACATACGCGGTGCAGGCATCGGCCAGCTCGAAGAGATCTGCAGATTCAGGCAGTTGTAGATGAATCAGATGGTGAATAGCGCTTTCTTCAGAGAGCGCGTAAGACAGGGAAGGGACAGTTGTCATGTGATTTTCCATTTTAAAAAAACTCCAGACCATCCAATAAGTTCCTACGCTCATGGGTGGTAGCGCTGACGGAGGTAGGAATACCGCACACGACAAAAACGGCCAACCTTTCGGTTGCTCCGCCAGCGCGACCGTAGTGTAACGGGATGAGCGCTGCCGCGACAAAATAATTGTCGTATCGTGATATGCGGGTTCCTACGCCCGGTTGCGGATGTGCCGCAACGCAGGCACTTTACGGCCGGGAGGAGAGTAAGAAAAGCAGTAACCCTGAATTACACAAGGTTACTTGCAGGTTTGCGAGGCGGCTTCCAGAAAGGTCTTAGCGGGCGCAAGCACCGCCGCGCCATTATCCTTCACTCAGCATCGCCAGAAACCGTTTCACCGTCCGCGAACGTTCAAAACGCCGCCAGCACAGCGCGATATCGGTATAAAGCTCCGGTGATGTCAGCGCATGGTAGGTCACATTGGGGGGCGAAATGGCGGCCATCGACTTCGGCACCAGGGCGAACCCGCCGCCAGCGGACACCATGCTCAGGGAAGAGGAAAGTTGCGAAGACTGCAGCGTGTGCTGCACGTCAATTCCGGCCCGCTCGCAGCAGCCGTAAACGCGATCGTACAGCCCTGGTGCGACCTCCTGCGGGAACAAAACGACCGGCGTATCCCGAAGTTGCTCCAGCGCCAGCGATCCACACTTCGCCAGTGGATGGTCGCGATGCAGCGCCACAACCATTGGCTCACGGTCGAGAATTTTTAGCTCAAACGCTTTGCTGCTCTCACACGGCAGACGCACAAACGCGATATCCAGCTCACCCTCCGCCAGCATCGCCGTCAGCGAAGACATATTGGCTTCTACCTGGTGCACTCTCACCGCCATGTTCTGCAGCTGATACTGGCGAATAAGGGTGAAGATTTTGGGGTGAAAGGCGTCTGAACTGGTGATCCCAATCGACAGACTGCCGTTCAGCCCGCGGGCAATGCCCCGGGCTTTCTCCAGCGCGGCGTCGCTCAGCGCCAGGATCTTACAGGCGTCCTCATAGAAGGCTTCTCCCGCTTCAGTCAGCTCCACGCCTCGCGTCAGGCGTCTGAATAACGGCGTGCCCACTTCTTCCTCGAGCCGTTTAATCTGCTGACTCAGAGGAGGCTGTGAAATACCCAGCGCTTTGGCCGCTTTGGTGAAGTGTCGCTCACGTGCAACGGCGACAAAATACCGCAGATAACGAAGTTCCATATCAAAAACGTCTCAAACCAGCATGGATTCTATATTGGAACTCTATGCTGAATCGGGTCAACATTTATTTAACCTTTCTAAATAAAGTTGAAGAGGACGAGCATGATGGTGCATTCATCTGCATGCGACTGTGAGGCCAGTTTGTGCGAGACCCTGCGTGGTTTTTCTGCCCAGCATCCTGACAGCGTGATCTATCAGACATCGCTAATGAGCGCCCTGTTAAGCGGCGTGTACGAGGGGGATACCACTATCGCCGATCTGCTTGCGCACGGCGATTTTGGTCTGGGTACGTTCAACGAGCTGGATGGCGAAATGATTGCCTTCAGCAGCCAGGTGTATCAGCTGCGCGCCGACGGGAGTGCCCGTGCCGCGAAGCCGGAGCAAAAAACACCGTTTGCGGTGATGACCTGGTTCCAGCCGCAGTATCGCAAAACCTTCGATGCGCCGGTCAGCCGTCAGCAGATCCACGACGTGATCGACCAGCAAATCCCCTCCGATAACCTGTTCTGTGCGTTACGCATCGACGGTAATTTCCGCCACGCCCACACCCGTACCGTTCCGCGTCAAAAGCCGCCATACCGCGCCATGACCGACGTGCTGGACGACCAGCCGGTGTTCCGCTTTAACCAGCGAGAAGGGGTACTGGTCGGGTTCCGCACGCCGCAGCATATGCAGGGCATTAACGTCGCGGGATATCACGAACATTTTATCACCGACGATCGTCAGGGCGGCGGGCATCTGCTCGACTACCAGCTGGAGAGCGGCGTGCTGACCTTCGGTGAAATTCACAAACTGATGATCGACCTGCCTGCCGACAGCGCATTTTTACAGGCCAACCTTCACCCCAGCAACCTTGATGCTGCAATCCGTTCCGTCGAAAACTAACAGGAGAACCACCGTGAACAGTGATAAACAGGCACGTCAGTGGGCGCATGGCGCCGATATGGTCGTAGGCCAGCTGGAAGCGCAGGGCGTGAAGCAGGTTTTCGGTATTCCGGGTGCAAAAATCGACAAAGTGTTTGATTCCTTGCTCGATTCCTCCATCGAAATCATTCCCGTGCGCCACGAAGCGAACGCGGCGTTTATGGCCGCAGCGGTAGGGCGCCTCACCGGCAAGGCCGGGGTCGCGCTGGTCACCTCCGGACCGGGCTGCTCGAACCTGATCACCGGGATTGCCACCGCCAACAGTGAGGGCGACCCGGTGGTCGCGCTGGGCGGTGCCGTGAAGCGGGCAGATAAAGCGAAGCTGGTGCATCAGAGCATGGACACAGTCGCCATGTTCAGCCCGGTGACGAAGTACGCCGTGGAGGTGAGTTCACCGGATGCGATTGCGGAAGTGGTCTCGAACGCGTTTCGCGCTGCCGAGCACGGCAGGCCTGGAGGCGCGTTCGTCAGCCTGCCGCAGGATATTGTCGACCAGCCCGCCACGGGCGCGATTTTGCCGGGCAGCAGTACTGCCAAAATGGGGCCAGCACCGGAATCCGCCATTAACGATGTGGCGAAGCTTATCGAAAAAGCCAGGAATCCGGTCATTTTACTGGGCCTGATGGCCAGCCAGCCTGCCAACAGCGCCGCGCTGCGTAAGCTGCTGGAGAAAAGCCGCATCCCGGTCACCAGTACCTATCAGGCGGCCGGGGCGGTGAATCAGGAACATTTCACCCGCTTTGCCGGACGTGTCGGCCTCTTTAACAACCAGGCAGGCGACAGATTGCTGCATCTGGCGGATCTGATTATCTGCATCGGTTACAGCCCGGTGGAATACGAACCGTCCATGTGGAACAGCGGCGACGCCACGCTGGTGCATATCGATGTGCTGCCCGCCTATGAAGAACGCAATTATGTGCCTGACCTCGAGCTGGTGGGGGACATCGCCGAAACGCTGAACCTGCTCGCCAGCCGGATCGCCCACAAGCTGGAACTCAGCGCGCGCGCGTCAGAAATCCTGGTCGATCGTCAGCATCAACGGGATCTGCTCGATCGCCGTGGCGCCTCGCTCAATCAGTTTGCCCTGCATCCGCTGCGCATCGTGCGGGCCATGCAGGACATCGTCAATAACGACGTTACGCTCACCGTTGATATGGGGAGCTTCCACATCTGGATCGCCCGCTATCTCTATAGCTTCCGCGCACGTCAGGTCATGATCTCTAACGGTCAGCAGACCATGGGCGTTGCACTGCCGTGGGCGATTGGTGCGTGGCTGGTCAATCCTGGACGCAAGGTGGTCTCGGTGTCCGGTGACGGCGGCTTCCTGCAGTCGAGCATGGAGCTGGAAACCGCCGTGCGTCTCAATGCCAATGTGCTGCACATCATCTGGGTGGACAACGCCTACAACATGGTGGCGATCCAGGAAGAGAAAAAATACCAGCGCCTTTCCGGCGTAGAGTTCGGCCCGGTCGATTTCAAAGTCTATGCCGATGCCTTTGGGGCGAAAGGCTTTGCCGTCGAGAGCGCGGATGCGCTGGAGCCTACGCTGCGTGCTGCAATGGATGTCGATGGCCCGGCCGTGGTCGCCATTCCCGTCGACTATAGCGATAACCCGCTGCTGATGGGCCAGCTCCATCTCAGCCAGATTTTGTGAATCAATATAAGGACAGAGAAATGCAAAAAGTTGCTCTCGTAACAGGCTCAGGCCAGGGGATTGGTAAAGCGATTGCGCTTCGCCTGGTGAAAGACGGTTTTGCCGTCGCCATCGCGGATTACAACGAAGAGACGGCAAAAGCCGTTGCCGATGAGATCACTCGTAATGGGGGGAAGGCCGTCGCCGTGAAGGTGGATGTCTCCAGCCGCGAGCAGGTGTTTGCAGCGGTGGAAAAAGCCCGCACTGCGCTGGGCGGTTTCAACGTGATCGTCAACAATGCCGGGATCGCGCCTTCCACGCCAATTGAGTCGATCACCCCGGAAATTGTCGACAAAGTTTACAACATCAACGTCAAAGGGGTTATCTGGGGTATCCAGGCTGCCATTGACGCCTTCCGTAAAGAAGGGCACGGCGGCAAGATCATCAACGCCTGTTCCCAGGCAGGCCATACCGGGAACCCTGAACTGGCGGTCTACAGTTCCAGTAAGTTTGCGGTACGCGGGTTAACCCAGACGGCGGCACGTGATCTTGCGCCATTAGGGATCACCGTTAACGCTTACTGCCCGGGCATCGTCAAAACGCCGATGTGGGCGGAAATTGACCGCCAGGTCTCCGAAGCAGCGGGTAAACCGCTCGGCTACGGTACTGAAACGTTTGCCAAACGCATTACGCTTGGCAGATTGTCCGAACCCGAAGATGTGGCCGCCTGCGTCTCTTATCTCGCCGGGCCAGATTCCGACTACATGACCGGTCAGTCCTTGTTGATTGACGGTGGTATGGTGTTCAACTAAATACTAATAAGCTCTGACATGAGTTTTCCCCTGCCCCCGTGCAGGGGCTTTTTTTTGTCTCCTCAGCCATTGTGGATTACACTGCGCGCTGCAAAACTTTAGTCTTAGAGATCTGACAGGCGGTAACAGCGATGAACGGTACAATCACAACGTGGTTTAAAGATAAAGGCTTTGGATTTATCAAAGATGAAAACGGTGACAACCGCTATTTTCATGTGATTAAGGTCGCCAACCCTGATCTGATTAAGAAAGACGCAGCGGTGACCTTCGAGCCCACAACCAACAACAAAGGCCTTTCCGCCTATGCGGTGAAGGTGATCCCGGAAAGCAAACACCTCTATATCGCAGGCGAGCGCGTGAAGCTCACCTCGATCAAATCGTTTGTGGTGTTCAGCGAAGAAGAGCCAGCAGATACCGGCATCGATAAAGAGAACGCGGTACTGTCCGTGGGGCTGCTGATGAACAACATCAAACCCAAGTCTGATAAAAAACCGGGTGAAATGCGCACGGTGAAGAAGCTGGCTATCACCACCTTCCAGAATACGACGATGATCTTCACGGAAGATGAGATCGACATCGACGCTACGGTGAAGCTGCTGAAATAATGCTTTGCCGGGTAGGACGACGGCTTACCCGGCGTACCGCTGTCATCCTGGCGTGCAAACGCCACTCCCCCCGTTTTCCCGAGCAGGCGATACGCCGCGTCTCTTTTCGTCCGCTTTTTAACCTGCTATAACAAAACCCTTATCCTTCCGGGAGTCAACGCCGTGCCCGAGCTTAATCAACATGGTCAAACTGTTAACGATATCGTCCCCGACTGGAAATGCGCCCGTGCGTTAACCCGCACTCCGCTCGTCGGTCAGTATTGTCGTCTGGAGCCGCTGGATGCCGAACGCCACGCCGCGGATTTATATGAGGCCTATGCGCTGGGGGACGACAGCGACTGGACGTGGCTTGTCAGCACCCAGCCCGTGAGCGTTGAAGACACCGCAGAATGGGTCCTTGGCAAAGTACTGGATGATGAGCTGGTGCCGTACGCCGTCATCGATTTACGTACCGGGCAAGCGGTGGGGCTGGTGAGCTATATGGCAATAGAGCGCATGCAAGGGTCGGTGGAGATCGGCCACGTCACCTGGTCACGCAAGATGAAAGGCTCCCGCCTCGGCACGGAAACCGTATGGCTGCTGCTCAGGAATGCATTCGAGCATGGCTATCGTCGGCTGGAGTGGAAGTGCGATTCAATGAACACTGCCTCGCGTAATGCGGCGGAAAGGCTGGGGTTTGTCTGGGAAGGCCGGCTGCGTCAGAAGCTGGTGCGCAAAGGGCGCAACCGCGACAGCGACATGCTGTCAATCATTGATGGCGAATGGCCACAGCGGGATGCCGAACTCCGCGCCTGGCTGGCTGAAGCGAATTTTGACGGGGAAGGGCGGCAGCGTAAAAAGCTGGAGGCGTTTCGTCTGTAAAATATGCCCCTCTCCCGTTGGGAGAGGGGCTGCTTAGCAAACTGCGTTACAGGCGAACCGGTGCACCGTTGGCGACATAATATGCCGCGGTACTCTTCGCCAGCGGCTCGCGCTCGCGAATGGCATCGGCAATTTTCTCGCCAATCATGATGGTGGTGGCGTTCAGGTTGCCGGTGATGATCTGCGGCATAATGGACGCATCCACCACGCGCAATCCTTCCAGCCCATGAACGCGACCTTCGCCGTCGACCACGGCCATTTCGTCATACCCCATCTTACAAGTGCCGCACGGGTGGAAGGCAGTCTCAGCGTGGTTACGCACAAACTCGTCCAGCTGTTCGTCGGTCTGGCACTCAATGCCCGGACTGATTTCCCGTCCACGGTATTTATCCAGCGCCGGCTGGTGCATGATCTCACGGGTGATGCGGATAGCATCGCGAAACTCCTGCCAGTCCTGTTCGTGGGACATATAGTTGAACAGGATCGCCGGATGCTGATGCGGATCGCGTGATTTAATCCGTACATGCCCGCGGCTTGGTGAGCGCATGGAGCCAACGTGACACTGGAAACCGTGCTCTTTGACCGCGTTCGACCCGTTGTAGTTAATGGCGACCGGCAGGAAGTGGTACTGAATATTCGGCCATTCAAACTCTTCGCGGCTGCGGATAAACCCGCCCGCTTCAAAGTGGTTGCTCGCTCCCACGCCGGTGCCGCCAAACAGCCACTCCGCGCCAATCTTCGGCTGGTTCCACCACTGCAGGGCAGGATAGAGAGAGACCGGCTCTTTGCACTCGTACTGCAGGTACATCTCTAAGTGATCCTGCAGGTTTTCACCCACACCCGGGAGGTCATGTACCAGCGGGATGTCAAACTGCTTCAGCAGTTCCGCGTTACCCACGCCGGAGCGCTGCAGGATCTGCGGAGAGGCAATCGCCCCGGCGCACAGCAGCACCTCTTTGCTGGCCGTCGCTTTTGACGGAATCGTGCTCTCGCCTTCCAGCCACTCGACGCCTGTCGCACGTTTGCCGTCAAAAATAATGTGATCGGTCATGGCATGGGTGCGAATGGTCAGGTTCGGGCGTGATTTCGCCTGATCCAGATAGCCGCGTGCGGTACTGGCGCGACGGCCCTGCGGCGTCACTGTTCTGTCCATCGGACCGAAGCCTTCCTGCTGATAGCCGTTAAGGTCGTCAGTACGCGGGTAGCCCGCCTGCACACCGGCTTCTACCATCGCTTCAAACAGCGGGTTTACGCCGGGTTTAGAGGTGGTCACGCTCACCGGGCCGTCGCCGCCGTGGTAGTCGTTTGGCCCCACGTCACGGGTCTCTGCCTTACGGTAGTAGGGCAGGCAGTTGAGATAGCTCCAGTGTTCCAGACCCGGCTCAGTTGCCCAGTTATCCAGATCCATCGCGTTACCGCGGATGTAGCACATGCCGTTGATCAGGGATGAGCCGCCCAGCCCTTTGCCGCGACCGCACTCCATACGGCGGTTGTTCATGTGCGGCTCGGGCTCGGTTTCATACGCCCAATTGTAACGCTTGCCCTGCAAGGGAAACGCCAGCGCGGCAGGCATCTGGGTGCGGAAGTCAAAACGGTAATCCGGGCCGCCCGCTTCAAGCAGCAGAACGGTGGTATTGGGATCTTCCGTCAGTCGTGTTGCCAGTACGTTGCCGGCAGAGCCGGCACCAATAATGATGTAGTCAAATTGCAAAAAAAACCTCCCGGTTAAAATATGGACTGGAATTTACCCATCTCAACCTGGATGGACTTCACCTGGGTATAACTCTGGAGCGTCATTACGCCGTTCTCGCGGCCAATGCCGGAGTGTTTGTAGCCACCAACCGGCATCTCTGCCGCGGATTCACCCCAGGTGTTGATCCAGCAGATACCCGCTTCAAGCTGGTGGATCGCGCTGTGTGCGCGGTTCAGGTCGGCAGTCACGATGCCTGCCGCCAGACCGTAATCGGTGTCGTTGGCGCGACGAATCACCTCTTCGTCGGTTTCGTACGTGAGGATGGACATCACCGGCCCGAAGATCTCTTCGCGCACGATGGTCATCTCATCGGTGCAGTCGGTGAACGCGGTGGGAGCCACCCACGCGCCGTTGTCAAAGCCTTCGCCTTTCAGCACGTCGCCACCGCACAGTACACGCGCGCCTTCCTCTTTGCCTTTGGCGATATAGCGCAGCACGTTTTCGCGGTGCGGGAAGCTCACCAGTGGGCCAAAGTTGGTGCGTTCGTCGAACAGATCGCCCGCGCGAATACGTGCCACGCGGTCAACAATTTTCTGCTCAAACGCTGCTTTGAATTTCGCCGGCACGAACACGCGGGTGCCGTTGGTGCATACCTGGCCGGAACTGAAGAAGTTGGCCATCATGGCGATGTCCGCCGCGAGATCCAGGTCGGCATCGTCGAAAATAACCAGCGGGGATTTCCCGCCCAACTCCATCGTCACCTCTTTCAGGGACGAGGCCGCCGAATTGGCCATCACTTTTTTGCCGCTGGCAACGCCGCCGGTGAAGGAGACTTTGGCGATGCCCGGGTGCTCGGTCAGGAACTGACCGGTTTCTGCGCCCACGCCCGGCAGAACGTTAAACACGCCGTCCGGCAGACCCGCTTCGGTGTAGATTTCGGCAAGCTTCAGGGCGGTGAGGGGCGTCACTTCGCTCGGTTTGAAGATCATCGCGTTACCTGCGGCCAGCGCTGGCGCGGATTTCCACAGGGCGATCTGGATCGGGTAGTTCCACGCGCCAATGCCCGCGACCACGCCCAGCGGTTCACGACGGGTATAGACAAATGAGGTATCGCGCAGGGGGATCTGGCTGCCTTCCAGCGCCGGGATCAGCCCTGCGTAGTACTCCAGCACGTCCGCGCCGGTGACGATATCAACGGTGCTGGTTTCTGAGTACGCTTTGCCGGTGTCGAGGGTTTCCAGCTTCGCCAGCTCGTCGTTACGCTCACGAAGAATGTCTACCGCACGGCGCAGAATGCGCGAGCGCTCCATGGCGCTCATTGCCGCCCAGATTTTCTGCCCGCGCTGCGCGCTTTCTACGGCGCGATCGACATCCTCGCGCCCGGCGGCCTGAACGATCGCCAGGACTTCACCGTTGGCCGGGTTGATGGTCTCGAAGGTGCGACCGCTGGTGGCCGATGTATAACCACCATTGATATAAAGCTGCTGTTCTGCCATTCGGGACATAAATTCTCCTCGGTTAATCGGTCGGTAAATGCTGGCTAATAAAGTGGCTGGTGAGCGACTGGGCCAGGGTTTTATCCAGCGGTTTGCCACTCAGCGCGGCGCGCAGCCACAGCCCGTCAATCAGCGCCGCGAGCCCGTAACCCGCCTCCTGCGCCTGTTCGCGCGGCAGCTCGCGGCGGAACTCATACACCAGGTTCGACAGCAGACGGCGGCTGCTCACCTGCTGCAGACGGTAGAGCATTGGCTGATGCATGCTGCTTGCCCAGAAGGCCAGCCAGGCTTTCATTGCCGCGCCGCTGATCTGGGTTTCATCAAAATTGCCGCCGACAATCGCCTGCAGACGCTGCTCTGCGCTGCCGTGCGGTAAGGCATGCAAACGGTTCAATACCGCGTCGCGCAGCTGGCCGGTGATGTCGCGCATGGTCGCTTCCAGCAGGCCATTTTTGTCCTTGAAATAGTGACTGATGATCCCCGTGGAAACGCCCGCCCGACGGGCGATCTGCGCGATGGTCGCGTCATGCATTCCCACTTCATTTATTGCTTCCAGCGTGGCGTCGATCAGTTGCCTGCGCCGGATTGGCTGCATCCCCACTTTGGGCATTTTTGCCACTCCATTCATCAGCGTTGGTTAACCATTAAAGCGGTTTTTGATTGGACGTTCAATATAAAATGTGTCTTAATTGTTGCGGTTTTGGATTTCAATAGTTACAAAAACAGTGGGGATACTGGATGACAGATCTTTCGCAAGACAGAGAAAAGGACAAAATCAATCCGGTTGTTTTTTATACATCCGCAGGACTGATTTTGTTGTTTTCCCTGATGACGATCTTCTTTAGCGATTTTTCTGCCGAGTGGATTGGGCGCACCCTGAACTGGGTGTCGAAGACCTTCGGCTGGTACTACTTGCTGGCGGCGACGCTCTATATCGTCTTCGTCGTCTGCATCGCCTGCTCGCGCTTTGGCTCGGTAAAGCTCGGGCCGGAACAGTCAAAACCCGAGTTCAGCCTGCTGAGCTGGGCCGCGATGCTGTTTGCCGCGGGCATTGGTATTGACCTGATGTTCTTCTCCGTGGCGGAACCGGTCACGCAATATATGCAGCCACCGGAAGGGGCGGGGCAGACGATGGAGGCCGCGCGACAGGCGATGGTCTGGACATTGTTCCACTACGGCTTAACTGGCTGGTCGATGTATGCCCTGATGGGTATGGCGCTCGGATACTTTAGCTATCGTTATAATTTACCCCTCACGATCCGCTCCGCGCTCTATCCGATTTTCGGTAAAAAAATTAACGGACCGATTGGACACACCGTGGATATTGCGGCGGTGATTGGCACCATCTTTGGGATCGCCACCACGCTCGGTATCGGCGTGGTGCAACTCAACTACGGTCTGAGCGTGCTGTTTGATATCCCGGATTCCATGGCGGCCAAAGCGGCGCTGATCGCGCTGTCGGTGATTATCGCCACCATTTCGGTTACCTCCGGCGTGGACAAGGGCATTCGCGTGCTTTCTGAGCTGAACGTCGCGCTGGCGCTGGGGCTGATCCTGTTCGTGCTGTTTATGGGCGATACGTCATTCCTGCTCAATGCGTTAGTGCTGAACGTGGGTGATTACGTGAACCGCTTTATGGGTATGACGTTGAACAGCTTCGCCTTTGACCGCCCGGTCGAGTGGATGAACAACTGGACGTTGTTCTTCTGGGCGTGGTGGGTCGCGTGGTCGCCGTTTGTTGGCCTGTTCCTGGCGCGTATTTCGCGTGGACGCACCATTCGTCAGTTTGTGATGGGCACGCTGATTATCCCGTTCACCTTTACGCTGCTGTGGCTGTCGGTGTTCGGCAATAGCGCGCTGCACGAGATCATTCACGGCAATGCGACGTTTGCGCAGGAAGCGATGGTGCATCCGGAGCGGGGGTTCTACAGCCTGCTGGCGCAGTATCCGGCGTTTACCTTTAGCGCCTCTGTTGCAACCATTACCGGCCTGCTGTTTTACGTCACCTCGGCGGATTCGGGCGCGCTGGTGCTGGGGAACTTCACCTCGAAGCTCAAGGACATCAACAGCGATGCCCCCAACTGGCTGCGCATCTTCTGGTCTGTCGCCATTGGCCTGCTGACCCTGGGCATGCTGATGACCAACGGTATTTCTGCCCTGCAGAACACCACGGTGATCATGGGTCTGCCGTTCAGTTTCGTTATCTTCTTCGTGATGGCCGGGCTGTATAAATCTCTCAAGGTGGAAGATTACCGCCGCGTCAGCGCCAGCCGCGACACCGCGCCACGCCCGATGGGTGCGCAGGACAGACTGAGCTGGAAAAAGCGGTTGTCACGCCTGATGAACTATCCGGGCACGCGCTACACCAAACAGATGATGGAAACGGTCTGCTTCCCGGCGATGGAAGAGGTGGCGCAGGAGCTGAAGCTGCGTGGTGCGTATGTTGAACTGAAAAACCTGCCGCCGGACGACGGTGAGACTCTGGGACACCTGGACCTGTTGGTGCATATGGGCGACGAACAAAACTTTGTCTACCAGATTTGGCCACAGCAGTATTCGGTGCCCGGGTTTACCTATCGCGCACGCAGCGGGAAATCAACGTATTACCGTCTTGAGACGTTCCTGCTGGAAGGGAGCCAGGGGAATGACCTGATGGATTACAGTAAGGAACAGGTAATTACGGACATACTGGATCAGTATGAGCGGCACCTGAACTTTATTCACCTCCATCGCGAGGCACCGGGGAATAGTGTGATGTTCCCGGATGTTTGAGCACTGAATTGAAGTAAAACCGCGGGGCCAGTTCTGGCCCCGTTCTACGACTGCTTATCCTTTACGACTCAGTAGCACTGCTATTTGCCCATTCTTTTTTTATATTTATCTGCCTTATCTGTTTTTATCAGTCTTTCCTTAAGCACAAATGCATTAATTCAAAAAGCGATTTACGATAATACTGCTGGTTTTTATAAGGAGATAAAAATGACGAACCCAGCTTACGTGTGGCTTAAAGGCGATGGCGGTGTTGATATTAACGGTTCTCCTGCGGAGCAATAACGGTGACCCGATGAGGACTTTCACCGGTTTTTTCCTGTTTTGCGTACAAATAGTATTTTGGTTTTTCGTTTGCGGCCTGGTATGGGCAGCCTTTTTTCCACTGGACAACATTCAACGTCTGGCAAACGTGTTTAGTATTTACGGCATAGAGGGTGCGCATGATTTTGCTTCGATTCTTGCTCTGTCCGTCTCGGCCATTGGTGCCACTGGGATAACAGTCATTTGCATGAGGTTTTTATTCAGTAAGACGTAACACCCAGCCTTATCTGCGCTGCACCCGCGGCAAGGATTGAAAAGACTGCAGTCTGGCGTATTGTTCAACGCCGTGATGATGACTTGTGCGAAGCGGCGGGAAAAGGCGGAAGCAGTGTGATCTGCGTGTTGCCGTCACGCAGCCAAAACAGCGTGAAGGCATCATCTTGCGAAAACCCCGCCAGCGGGCGGGTCAGCGCCAGCGTCAGGGTATTCTCGTCGAGCGCCGTGACGCGGGCACAATCAAAGCCCATCATCGCGTTAACCTGTGAAAACAGCGCCTTAAAGAGGCTCTCTTTGGCGCTAAACGTCAGCGTCAGCGCCTGCGCAAATGGCAGACTGGTATGGCGCAGCAGCGTGTCCTCTGCGGGGCCAATAATCCCGTCTTTGATCTCCACCGCTTCGTCTTCAGCGAGGATAATTTCCCCGTCGATACCCGTTAGCCCGTGCGGCGTTACAACGGCCAGCGCACGACTGGCCGTATGGCTGATGCTGCCCGTCATGCCGACAGGCCACAGCGGCTCGCCGCTGCTGCCGATAGCCGGTATGGCCGTTAAGCCATATTCCTGCAGGGCGTGGGCGGCGGCGAGGCGTCCGGCCAGGTGTTCAGCTTTACGTTTGGGGGCTGCGTGAGCAAGCGCGTTGTGGTGAGGAAGCCAGAGGAGGTCGGCGTCGGTAAAGGTGGTGGGATCGAAGGTAATTTGGTGGACCGTGGTTCCGGCAAGACGAAATGTGGAGTGGGTGGTGCGCATGTTTTCTCGTCCTGACGTTGAGGAATAGTGCGGCCTGATGCCTTCACCCCGATCCTCTCCTGCCGGGAGAGGGAGACATTTAGCCCCTCTCCCGGCAGGAGAGGGGAGACACAGCCTGCTTTAGAAGTGCGTGTTCATGCTCATAAACCAGGTTCGGCCCGGCTCATTATAGGTGTATGCACCCGCGCCGTACATATAGGCACCGGTTGTGGCGTTGCCGGTGGTCTGGGCATTACCCGCGCGCCACTGGCGTTTATCAAAGACGTTATCCACGCCGCCGGTCAGGCTGACGTTTTTGGTCACGTCCCAGGTCGCACTCAGGCCAACGATGCTGTACGGGCTGACTTCGTCTTTCTCAGACCCGGTCACCGGCTGGCCTTTGTAGTTGTACTTCTTCGGCTGCTGCTTGCCGTACCAGGTGAAGGTCGACTGCAGCGACACATCCTGATGTACCTGCCAGCTCAGGGTTGAGTTCAGCGTGTACTCCGGGATGATCGACAGACGGTCGCCGGTCTCCTTGTTCTTACTTTGCAGCATATAGGTGATGTTGTTGGTCCAGTTGATCGTGTCGCTGACCGGCACGTTCAGGGAGCCTTCCAGACCTTCAACCACCGCTTTAGGCACGTTTTCCCACTGGTAAATATCGGTGGTCACTTTACTGGTGGAGGTCTGGCCGACTGGCGCATACCCCGCTTCAATCTTGTTGCGGTAGTCGTTACGGAACCAGGTCACGCCCGCCAGCCAGCCGTCGTGTTTCCACTCCAGACCAATCTCTTTGTTGATGCTGGTTTCGGCTTTCAGGTCGTCATTACCCATCATGTAGCAACCCACGCCGTCGGAGCTGGCGTAGCAGCCCTGGCCTTTGCTGTACAACAGATAGTTCGGGTTGGTCTGGTACAGGCTCGGCGCTTTATAGGCGCGAGCGATACCCATCTTCAGCGTAAAGTCGTCACCCAGGCCTTGCGACAGGTTCAGGGACGGGCTCCAGTTGTTACCGACGATCGTATGGTGATCGAAGCGCAGCGCCGGGGTCAGCATGGTGCTGTCCGTCAGCTCCATGTTGTTTTCGGCGAACAGGGAGAAGATCTCCGCCGAGGTATACGGGCTACGATCGTTGCTGAGCCCCGGAATGGTCCCGCCCTGCTGGGTTTGCGAGAAGGAGGTCGAGTCCTTCATGCGCTGCTGGTTCCACTCGGTGCCCAGCGTCAGGTTCTGGTTGACGAGGAAATCAATCGGCAGGTTGATTTCGCTGTGCAGCATTACATCAGCCAGGTCGGTGTCGGTGAATTTATTGCTGTTGAACAATCCTTCCGTACCGCCCGCCAGGCCTTCGCCGAGACGCGAATTGCGGGTGTGCTCGTACTGCGCCCAGTTGCTGGTGGTGATGCCATTATCCCAGCCGCCGTTCCAGGTCACCGCAAAGTTCTGGCGATAGATACGGTTAGTCTCTTTACCGTAGTTTTTCTTCACCAGACCGCTGGAGCTGTTGTCGTTGTTGGTGTTCTGGGTATCACCCGCGTAGAGGTTGTTCTGGCGGCTGTAGCCCGCTTCAAACTCCAGGGACTGCATGGGCGCGAAGTCCCAGCGTACCACGCCGTTAATGTCTTTGTTCTCGACCCCTTCACGGCCTGCAGGCAGGGTGTCGGCATAGGTACCAGTACGATCGGACTGGTGACCCTGGTTGATGTCCCACGCATCGGCCTGGGTTTTGTCCAGGTTACCGAACATGCGGAAGCTGAAGTCGCCGCCCAGCGGGCCGCTCAGGCTGAAGTTGGTGCGCTTAGTGGAACCCTCATCCTTATGTTCTGGAGCATTCAGATAGGTGTTCCAGGAGCCATGCCACTGGTTGTCGAATTTTTTGGTGATGATGTTCACCACGCCGCCTGCCGCACCGTTACCGTAGCGAGCTGCGGCCGGGCCACGAATGACCTCAATGCGTTCAATCATCTCTGGCGGTACCCAGCCGGTGTCACCGCGGGTATCTCGCTCGCCGCGCCAGCCCAGACGGATGGAGTTGCGGCTGGTGACCGGCTTGCCGTCGATCAGGATCAGGGTGTTTTCCGGACCCATACCACGAATATCAATCTGACGGTTATTGCCGCGCTGTCCGCTGGTGGAGTTCCCGGTCAGGTTAACGCCAGGCATGGTGCGGATGATTTCGGCCACGTCACGTGCGGGCGGGTTTTTACGGATTTCATCGGCGGTGATGGTCGATACCCCTGGTGCCTGCAGGTTCTGCTCTGCGGCGGTGATCACCATGGTGTCTTCGTGCTGCGCGTTGGCGGTGTTGTCGTCTGCCAGCGCTGGCATCGCAACGCCGTAAATCCCTAAGTTGACCAGCAAGGCCAGGGAGTGAATCTTCTTATTCATTGTACGTCCTGCTTTTCGCGCCGCATCCCCGGGCTCCATTCCCGAAAGGGAGAGGAGGCGGCATGGTGTCACCCGCAGTTTGCGTAAGCAGCCCCGTCCTCGAGCGCACACAACGCGTGGCATGGTTGTTTTATGAGCGCGCTTCCCACAGCGCGGCCACTACGCTATTGCAAATGCAAATAGTTATCAATAATATTATCAATAAAATTTGTCCTGAAACAAAAAAGACTGATAAACATGAGGTTATACGGGTGACGGGGTTAAAAACGGGAAGTGAAGCCTGGTGGCAGTCGAAAAACGGACCCGAATGGACCCGCGAGAAGGGGCACTATCGCGTCACTTTCTGGTGGCGTGACCCGGCAGGAACGCAAAAAACCTCGCCGCTAAAACGCGTCTGGCTCTACATCACCGGCGTGACCGATCACCATCAAAATGCCCGTCCGCAATCCCTTGAGCGCATTCCTGATACTGACGTCTGGCAGTGGCAGGGCGAGTTCACCCCGCAATGGCGCGGCAGCTACTGTTTTATCCCCTCAGTGAACGAAGATGATTTTGCCGCCGCGGTCTTCCACGGCGAGCAACCCGATCGTGTGGCGCTGCGTGAAGGCTGGCGAAAGTTGCTCCCCGCGGCGATGGCCGACCCTTTAAATCCGCAAAGCTGGCGCGGCGGGCGCGGGCATCCCGTCTCGGCGCTCGAAATGCCCGAGGCCCCGGTTCAGCCCGGCTGGAACACGCCCGCAACGCCCGGCAACGCGCCCGTCTGCTTTGAATGGGAAAGCGTGCGTCTGAATAACCGCCGCCGGGTGTGGGTTTTCACCACCGGTGAAGACAGCCCGGAGCGGCCGCTTGCCGTACTGCTCGACGGCCAGTTCTGGGCCGAAAGCATGCCCGTGTGGTCTCCGCTGACCGCGCTGACAAACGCGGGCAAACTGCCGCCTGCCGTCTACGTCTTAATCGATGTGATCGACATGGCGCACCGCAATCACGAGTTGCCCTGCAACCCGGATTTCTGGCGGGCGGTGCAGGAGGAACTTCTCCCGCGGGTGAACAGCCGCACTCCGTTCAGCGACCGCGCCGACCGAACGGTAGTCGCGGGTCAAAGCTTTGGCGGCCTCTCTTCACTTTATGCCGGGCTTAACTGGCCCGAGCGCTTTGGCTGCGTATTAAGCCAGTCCGGCTCCTACTGGTGGCCGCACCGTGGCGGTCAGCAGGACGGGTTGCTCATCGAACAACTTAAAGCGGGCGACCTCACCGCGCGCGGGCTGCGTATCGTTCTTGAAGCCGGGCGCAATGAGCCGCTCATCTTCCGCGCGAATCAGGCGATTTACGCCGAACTGCACCCGCAGCAACCGGTTATCTGGCGTCAGGTTGACGGCGGACACGACGCGCTTTGCTGGCGCGGTGGGCTGACGCAGGGGCTGATGACCCTCTGGCAGCCGCTTATTCACTAACGGAGTCTGTATGGAATTCAGCAACCCTTTCGATAATCCGCAGGGTCAGTTTGCGATTTTGCGTAACGACCAGGGACAGTACAGTCTGTGGCCGCAGCAGTGCCAGCTGCCGGCGGGCTGGCGCGTGGTCTGTGAAGCGCAGTCTCAGGAAGCCTGTCAGCAGTGGCTCGCCGACCACTGGCAAACCCTGCAACCGTCTTATTTTGCGGGAGAGAAAGCATGAACCGTCTTCCCCTTGTCGCCGCCCAGCCGGGTATCTGGATGGCGGAGCAGCTTTCCTCCCTGCCAAACGCCTGGAGCGTGGCACACTACACCGAGCTGAAGGGCAATATTGACGCACCGCTGCTGGCAAAAGCCATTGTTGAAGGGATGAGGCAGGCCGACACCCTGCGCATGCGTTTTGTGCAAGAGAATGGCGAGGTGTGGCAGTGGGTGGATGACGCTATGTCACTGCCTGAACCGTCCGTGGTTCGCGCCGAATCCCATGACGCGGCGATGGCCTGGATGGCGGCGGATTTAAACCAGAACCTGCGCGTGGACAGCGGTCAGCCGCTGGCGTTCCATCAGCTGATTCAGGTAGGCGAAGGGCACTGGTACTGGTATCAGCGATATCATCATCTGGTGGTGGATGGCTTCAGTTTTCCGGCGATTACCCGTCAGATCGCCGCTATTTATCGCGCATGGCAAAACGGCGAGCCCACGCCCGCGTCGCCGTTTACCCCTTTCGTCGAGGTGGTGGAGGAGTACCAGCGCTATCGCGACAGCGAAGCGTATCAGCGCGACGGGGCGTTCTGGGCGGAGCAGCGTAAGCAGCTTCCTTCCCCGGTCTCGCTGTCGTCGGCACCGCTGCCGGGCCGTGCGGCGACCACCGATATTCTGCGTCTGAAGGTCACGGCTGACCGCCGCGCCTTTACCCGGCTTGCTCAGGCGGCGGGGCCGGTTCAGCGTACCGATCTGGCGCTTGCGCTGGTGGCGCTGTGGATCGGGCGTCTGACCGGACGGCTGGACTACGCCGCCGGGTTTATCTTTATGCGCCGAATGGGGTCGGCGGCCTTAACGGCAACCGGTCCGGTGCTGAACGTGCTGCCGCTGGCGGTGAACATCGCCCCGCATGAAAGCCTGCCTGCGCTGGCGCATCGTCTGGCACACCAGCTGAAAAAAATGCGTCGCCATCAGCGTTATGACGCCGAGCAGATCGTGCGCGACAGCGGCCGTGTCGGGGGCGATGACGCGCTGTTTGGCCCGGTACTGAACGTCAAGGTGTTTGATTATCAGCTGGATATGGATGGCGTGGACGCCATCACCCATACGCTGGCCACTGGCCCGGTCAATGACCTTGAACTGGCGCTGTTCCCGGACGAGCAGGGCGGACTGAGTATTGAAATCCTTGCCAATAAGCAGCGCTACGATGAAGCGACGCTAACGCGCCACGTTGCACGCCTGAACGCCATGCTGATGCAGTTTGCTGCCAACCCGGATTTGCGCTGCGGCGAAGCAGAAACCGTTTCAGAGCAGGAATACCAGCAGCTGGCGCGTATCAATGATACCGGGCTGGCGCTACCGTCAACCACGCTGGCTCAGCTGGTGGCAGACCAGGCGGGCAAAACGCCGGATGCCCCCGCGCTTGCTGATGCGCACATCGAACTGAATTACCGCCAGATGCGCGAGCAGGTGGTGGCTCTTGCGACATTACTGCGGGAACGCGGCGTTAAGCCTGGCGACAGCGTGGCGGTAGCCCTGCCGCGCTCGGTGTTTCTTACCCTGGCGCTGCACGGCATCGTGGAGGCGGGCGCCGCGTGGTTGCCGCTGGATACCGGTTACCCGGACGATCGTCTGCGCATGATGCTGGAGGACGCGAAACCGTCCCTGCTGATCGCCTCTGACGATCAGCTTTCACGCTTTAGCGATCTGCCGGTCCCTGTATTGAGTTACAACACACTATTACCCCCTGCGGGCAGTGAACCGCTGCGGCTGGCAAAGCCGGCGCACACGGCGTACATCATCTTTACCTCAGGCTCAACGGGGCGGCCAAAAGGCGTGATGGTAGGGCATACCGCCATCGTTAATCGCCTGATGTGGATGCAGGATCACTATCCGCTGGACGCGCATGACGTGGTGGCGCAGAAGACGCCGTGCAGTTTTGACGTCTCGGTCTGGGAGTTCTGGTGGCCCTTTATCGCCGGCGCGAAGCTGGTGATGGCCGAGCCGGACGCGCACCGCGATCCGCAGGCGATGCAGAACTTCTTCGCGCATTATGGCGTGACCACGACACACTTTGTGCCGTCGATGCTGGCGGCGTTCGTTGCCTCGCTGACGCCGGAAAATGCCGACGGCTGTCAGACACTGAAGCAGGTGTTCTGCAGCGGGGAAGCGCTGCCGACAGAACTGTGTCGGGAGTGGGAGCACCTTACTCATGTCCCGTTGCATAACCTTTATGGTCCAACGGAAGCGGCGGTGGACGTGAGCTGGTATCCGGCGTCGGGTCCGGAACTGGCGGCGGTGGCGGGCAACAGCGTGCCGATTGGCTTCCCGGTGTGGAATACGGGGCTGCGCATTCTGGATGCGATGATGCGTCCGGTGCCGTTCGGCGTGGCCGGTGACCTCTATCTTACCGGGACCCAGCTTGCGCAGGGGTATCTCGGTCGTCCGGACCTGACCGCCAGCCGCTTCATTGCCGATCCCTTTGCACCTGGCGAGCGGATGTACCGCACCGGTGACGTGGCGCGCTGGCTGGATAACGGCGCGGTGGAATATCTGGGCCGCAGTGACGATCAGCTGAAAATTCGTGGTCAGCGTATCGAACTTGGCGAAATCGATCGTGCGATGCTTTCGCTGCCTGACGTGGCGCAGGCCGTAGCGCACGCGTGCGTCTTTAATCAGGCGGCGGCAACCGGGGGCGATGCCCGACAGCTGGTAGGGTATGTCGTCTCCGGGTCCGGCTTGCCGCTGGACCGCGATGCGCTGCTGCACTCGCTTAAAGCTCAATTGCCGCCCCATATGGTGCCAGTGGTGCTGCTGCAAATCAGCGCGCTGCCGCTCTCTGCCAACGGAAAGCTTGACCGCAAGGCGCTTCCGTTGCCGGAATTGACCCGCAAGACGTCCGGGCGGGCGCCAGACACAGACGCTGAAGTGGCCGTCGCGCAGGCATTTTCTGCCCTGCTCGGCTGTGAGGTGAACGACATCGATGCCGATTTCTTCGCCCTCGGCGGTCATTCCCTGCTGGCGATGCGCCTGGCCGCGCAGCTCAGCCGGACGTTTGCCCGCAGGGTCACGCCGGGGCAGATTATGGTGGCCTCGACGGTCAGCATGCTCAGCGCGCTGCTGGATTCATCGATGAATGACGAACAGGCACAGCGTCTGGGCTACGAGACCCTTCTGCCGCTGCGTGAAAGCAACGGTCCGACGCTGTTCTGCTTCCATCCGGCATCCGGCTTTGCCTGGCAGTTTAGCGTGCTGGCGCGCTATCTCAGCCCGCGCTGGTCAATCACCGGCATTCAGTCGCCGCGTCCGGAAGGGCCGATGCAGCAGTGCGCTACGCTGGACGAGGTGATCGAACAGCATCTGCAGACGCTGCGCGCGCAACAGCCGCAGGGGCCGTATTATCTGTTCGGCTACTCGCTTGGCGGCACGCTGGCGCAGGGCATTGCGGCCCGTCTGCGCGAGCAGGGGGACGCGGTGGCGTTTCTCGGCTTGCTGGATACCTGGCCGCCGGAAACCCAGAACTGGGCAGAGAAAGAGGCCCATGGTCTCGATCCGGACGTACTGGCAGAAATCGAACGCGAGCGTCAGGCGTTTATCGCCGCGCAGCAGGGGCAAGGCTCTGGCGAGCTCTTTAACGCCATCGAAGGGAATTACGCCGATGCCGTCCGCCTTCTGACAACGGCGCACAGTTCACGGTTCGACGGTAAAGCGACGTTGTTTGTTGCCGGGCGCACGCAAACGCTGGATCCGCAGCAGGCCTGGGCGCCGTGGGTGGGGGAACTGGAGGTTTACAGCCAGGATTGCGCCCACGTGGATATCATTTCACCGCAGGCGTTTGAGACAATAGGACCGGTGCTGAAGGCGATATTGGGGTAGCGGTTTCCCCTCACTCTCACCCTCTCTTCCAGGAGAGGGTGAGGGCATCAGACTGCACGCTTGCCCAACGGCACCACCAGCGGCGTACCGGCCACGGGATCGTCGATAATCATGCAGCGCATGCCGTAGATCTGCGCGATCAGATCCGGCGTCACAATCTCTTTTGGCGCACCCTGCGCCACAATTTCGCCGTCGCGCAACGCAATCAAATGTGTGGCATAGCGGCATGCCTGATTTAAATCATGCAGCACGGCCGCCAGCGTATAGCCCTGCGTGCGGTTCAGCTCGCTCAACAACTCCAGCAGATCGATCTGATGGCTGATATCCAGCCATGTGGTTGGCTCGTCCAGCAGCATGATGGCGGTTTCCTGCGCCAGCACCATCGCAATCCACGCCCGCTGGCGCTGTCCGCCGGAGAGCGTATCCACGCTTTGCCGGGCCAGATCGGTAATGCCCGTCGCCTGCATCGCCCGCTTCACCGCCTCATCATCCTCTTTACGCCAGCGAGTAAACAGCGGCTGATGCGGATAGCGCCCGCGCGAGACCAGTTCCTGCACCGTGATATCCCCAGGCGTGGTGGCGTTTTGCGCCAGCAGGCCAATACGGCGCGCCACCTCTTTGCTGGCAAAGCGCTGGATCTGCTCGCCGTCGAGATACACGCAGCCCTCAACCGGCGTCATCAGGCGGCTGAGGGTGCGCAGCAGGGTCGATTTACCGCAGCCATTCGGGCCGATAATCGCCGTAAAATGGCCGTCCGGGATAGCCACCGTCAGGTCACGGGCAATGATTTTTTTGCCATAGCCGAGGGTTAAGTGTTCGCCGCGCAAGCGGGTTGTGCTGTTTGTCATTTCTTGCGTGACTCCTGAACTAACAAGACGATGAGGTAAATCCCGCCGAGGCTGACGGTCACGACGCCTACCGGAAGTTGATAAGGCATAAATAACCGCTGGGCGCAGAGGTCGGCGGCCAGCAGTAACGCTGCGCCACACAGCGCCGCCTGGGTTAATCCCCAGCGCGCCGTGCCGCTGATGCGCCGGGCAATATGCGGTGCAACCAGCGCGATAAACGAGATCGGCCCGGCGATGGCGGTGGCGGCAGCGGTCAGTAACACCGCCACCAGCATCAGCATCAGGCGCGAGCGCTCAACGCCCACGCCCAGCGCGCAGGCGCTGTCATCACCCATCTCCAGCAGGCGCATCCGGCGTACCAGCAACACCGCGCCAATAAACATCACCAGGATCAGCGGGGCAGCGGGCCAGGTTTTGCCCCACGTCAGGCCATTGAGCGAACCGGCATACCACAGCCCGGCAGAGAGCGCGGTGTCGAGCGAAGCCTGCAGCAATAGCCAGGTGTTGAAAGCCATCAACATGGCGCGAATGCCGATACCGATAATGATCAGACGGAAGGTGTCGATACCGTTGCGCCAGGCCAGCGCCCAGATAATGAGCGCGGTGACTATCCCGCCGGTCATCGCGGTGAACGTGATGGCCGTCAGGTGCTGACCAAACAGCACCATCGCCACCAGCACACCGCTCCAGGCGCCGGTGTTCAGCCCCATTACGTCCGGGCTGCCAAGCGGGTTACGCATCAACGACTGAAAAATGGCACCGCTGACGCCGAGCGCCGCGCCCACCAGAATCGCCATCGCCACGCGCGGCAGTCGCCACTCGGTGACCACCAGGGTGACATTGCGCGGTGCACTGCCAAGCAGCGCGTTAAAAATCTGCGCGAAATCGAGCGTGACCGCGCCGCTGCGCAGGCTCCAGACCGCCAGCATCAGAATGACGACGGCCAGCAACGACACGCTGGTGACTAAACGTCGGGACGGGGCCATCATGCGCCACCTCCGCGTTTACGTCGCACGAGGAAGATCAGCACCGGTGCACCGATAAACGCGCTTACCACCGAGACGCGCAGTTCACCAGGCACCAGCAGGCGACCCACAACATCCGCGAACAGCAGCAGGGCAGGGGTAGCAAGCAGCGTGACCGGCAGCGACCAGCGGTGATCGGCACCCACCAGCCAGCGTGCCATGTGGGGCATCATCAGGCCGATAAAAGCAATGGGGCCGACTACCGCAGTTGCGCTGCCGCACAGTACGGTGATCGCGACAAGACCCGTTAGCTGCGTGCGCGCCACGCGGTTGCCGAGCGCGGTTGCGGTGTCGCTCCCGAGGCTCAGGCTGTTGAGCGCCCGGCTTAAACACAGCGCGACGGCGGCGGCGATGACGACCGGGATCACCACCACTTTTAAGGTTGCCAAGGTGCGAATATCCAGCGAACCGGCCTGCCAGAAGCGCAGCTGGTCGTAAACATCCGGGTTAAGCAGGGCGATGCCGTTGGATAACCCTTCCAGCACGGCGGCAAGCGCCACGCCCGCCAGCGTCAGGCGTACCGGACTCAGCTGTCCGCCACCCTGGCTACCGGTAAACGCCACCACCAGCGACGCCGACAGCGCGCCGCAGGAGGCCATCACCAGTTGTTCAGAGGGAGAGGTAAAACCGAAGAGCGCCGCGCCAAGCACAATCGCAAAGCTGGCACCGCTGTTTACCCCAAGAATACCGGGGTCGGCCAGCGGGTTACGGGTGAGCGTTTGCATTAAGGCACCGGCAAGACCCAGCGCACCCCCGGCCAGCAGTCCGGCAAGGGTACGGGGAAGGCGGGCATCGAGCACGATGGTGCAGTCGGCGCTCTGACAGCTGCCAGTGAGCGCATCGATAATAACGGACGCGGGCAGCGGCTTCGCGCCGACCAGCAAACTGAGTGCAATCGCAAGGATTAACAGTAGCAATAACACGGGCACGGCAACGGCGCGCACCGCGGAAGAGGAAAACGACATAGCAACATCCATGATTTGATAATGATAGTGATTATCGTTATCTATCTTATTTGGCTATGTTAGCATGTGCGCCAATGGAATTGGTAGAAATACACTCAAGGCCTTGTCATGAATCAAAAATCCTGGCTGCTCAACCTCAGCCTGCTGAAGACGCACCCCGCATACCGCGCTGTCTTTATCGCCCGTTTTATCTCCATCCTCTCCCTCGGCCTGCTTGGCGTTGCCGTGCCGGTGCAGATCCAGTCCATGACCCACTCCAGCTGGCTGGTGGGGCTTTCGGTTACCTTAACCGGGGGGGCGATGTTTATCGGCCTGATGGTGGGCGGCGTGCTGGCGGATCGGTACGAGCGTAAAAAACTGATCCTGCTGGCACGCGGCACCTGCGGCGTAGGCTTTATCGGGCTGTGTCTGAACGCCATGCTGCCGGAGCCGTCACTGATTGCCATTTACGCCCTCGGTCTGTGGGACGGTTTTTTTGCGTCACTCGGCGTCACGGCGCTGTTGGCAGCCACGCCCGCGCTGGTCGGGCGCGAAAACCTGATGCAGGCGGGGGCAATCACCATGCTGACCGTGCGCCTCGGGTCGGTAATTTCACCGATGGTCGGTGGCCTGCTGCTGGCGACCGGCAACGTGGCGTGGAACTATGGGCTGGCGGCGGCGGGCACCTTTATCACTACGCTCACGCTCCTGCGTTTGCCGCGCCTGCCGCCTCCGCCACAGCCGCGCGAACATCCGCTGACATCACTGATGGCCGCGATCCGTTTTCTGTTCAGCAATCCGTTGATAGGTGGCATTGCGCTGCTCGGCGGTCTGCTGACGATGGCCAGCGCCGTACGCGTGCTTTACCCGGCGCTGGCGGGCGTGTGGCAGATGAGCGCGTCGGAAATCGGCGTGCTGTACGCGGCTATTCCGCTCGGCGCGGCATGCGGCGCGTTGACCAGCGGTAACCTGGCGCAGAGTGCGCGTCCCGGGCTGATCATGCTGCTGGCTACCCTGGCGTCGTTTATTGCGATTGGTTTCTTCAGCCTGATGCCGGTATGGGCGCTGGGCGTAATGTGCCTGGTGATTTTTGGCTGGCTGAGCGCCATCAGTTCATTGCTGCAGTACACCCTGATCCAGACCCAGACGCCGGAAGGGATGCTGGGGCGTATCAACGGTCTGTGGACCGCACAGAACGTGACGGGCGATGCCATTGGCGCGGCTATCCTCGGCGGGCTGGGGGCGATAATGACCCCGGTGGCTTCAGCGAGCAGCAGCGGCTTTGTCCTGGCTATGCTGGGAGTGATATTGCTGGTGGTCCTGGTTGAGCTGCGTCGGTTCAGGCAGGAGGTTGTGTTGAACGACAGTGCGGCCTGACGCGTTCACACCGGCCCTCTCCCGAAGAGGGCCGGGTTAGCCTCTTACCTGAACAGTGCGTCTAAACGCTGCAGTACCCGCATTGCACTGTAATAATCCAGGCGGAACGTCTCTGTTCCCAGTGCCCAGACGCGCTTGTTCTGCACGGCAGGAAGGTGCGCCAGCAGCGGATTGGCGTAAATCGCATCCACATCTTTCTGATCTCCGGCAAACAGGAACAGCCCTTCGCCGTTCAGCCCGGTCGCCAGATTTTCCCCGCCTAACTGAATAATATCGTGACGCTGACCCTGGCTTTTGGAGGTGTGCAATCCGGCAGGCAGTTCAGCCAGCGTAAAGCCCAGCTGCTGCAATAACTGGCCCTGAGCGGATTCCGCCGTCCACAGGTTTGCCGAGTGTGCGGCGGCGGTGTAGACGATGGCGTTCACCGGCTGCGGCGGTAATGTCATCTGCTGTTTCACCTGGGCAAGCTGCTTATCAAACGCGGCGATGCGCTCGGCGGCCTGTTTTTCCTGACCCGTGATTGTGCCGAGCTGTTTTAGCAGCGCCTGCCAGCTTTTGTCGTCGTAGTTAATAACAAGCGTCGGCGCGATAGCTGAAAGCTGGTCATACAACGCCAGCGCCGAATCCCCGCCGGTGGCGCTGATCAAAATCAGGTCCGGCATCTGGGCGGCCACCGCTTCGGCGCTCGGCTCGCCAATGTACAGACGCGCAAGCTGACGCTGTTTCGCAATATCGCCCCACTGGCGCAGGAATCCCTGCGCATCCGCCACGCGGTTGTTGGGCGTGGTGGCGCCGCTGGCAATAACCGGCGCGTCAATCGCCAGCAGGGAGCCGGTCAGGGTCACGCTGGTGGAGACGATGCGCGTCGGTTTGTGCTCAAGCGTATGCACGCCACGGCTGTCTGTCACCTGACGCGGCCAGTCGGCGGCAAGCGCTGAGGTAAGTCCTAAAACAAAAAGTCCGATGAAAAGCAGGGGATTACGGCAGACGGCAAGACATTTCACAACGTGGCATCCTGTTTCTGTTGAGGTTAATGCTTCTCATTTTCATGTCTGCGACGACGGGATGCAAGCGTTACCCGAAGAAGATGTTTGCTCTGCGGTTGACAGCGACGCGATGTGAGATTAGGTTAGCGAGCGTAAATATAAATGATAATCATTATTACTGCCTTTATCATTTTAGGAGGATGAAATGGATACGTCCCTGGCTGAGGAAGTTCAGCACACCGCCAGCACGCTGCAATCAGACAGCTTTTTCTTTATGTCGCCTTACCGCAGTTTTACCACGTCCGGCTGTTTTTCCCGCTTCTCTGAATCCGCCGTCGGGGGTGACGATCCGGCAGGACAGTTTCAGCAGAAATTAGCCCAGGCTTTCCGCAACGCAAAAGCCAGCGGCATTGCCCATCCTGTGATGGTGGGTGCCATTCCGTTTGATACCCGCAAGCCGTCGTCTCTGTTTATTCCGCAACGCTGGCAGACCTTTTCTCGCCCGGCGCGTCAGCAGTCCGCCCGCTATGTTGCCGGCTCACAGGCGCTGAAGGTGGAAAAACGCACCGAGATCCCGCCGCAGCCGGTATTTGAAGAGATGGTCGCCCGCGCGGCTGCCCTCACCGCCACGCCGCAGGTGAACAAAGTGGTGCTGTCGCGCCTGATTGATATCGTCACCGACAAACTGATTGATAGCGGTGCACTCATGGAGCGGCTGATCGCCCAGAACCCGGCCAGCTACAACTTCCACGTACCGCTGGAAGACGGTGGCGTGCTGCTCGGCGCAAGCCCGGAACTGCTGCTGCGTAAAGAAGGGGCGCATTTTAGCTCTCTGCCGCTGGCAGGCTCCGCGCGTCGTCAGCCGGATGACGTGCTGGATCGTGAGGCGGGCAACAAGCTGCTGGCGTCCGAAAAAGATCGTCACGAGCATGACCTGGTGACCCAGGCGATGAAAGCCATTCTCAAACCGCGCAGCCATCACCTCAGCATGCCGTCCTCCCCACAGTTGATCACCACTCCCACGCTCTGGCATCTGGCCACGCCGGTGGAAGGTGAGGCGCGTGAAAACGAAAACGCGCTGACGCTGGCCTGCCTGCTGCACCCGACGCCAGCCCTGAGCGGTTTCCCGCATCAGGCTGCTAAGGCGTTGATCGCCGGGCTGGAGCCGTTCGATCGCGAGCTGTTCGGCGGCATCGTCGGCTGGTGTGACAGTGAAGGCAATGGCGAATGGGTGGTCACCATCCGCTGCGCACGTCTGCAGCAGAATACCGTTCGTCTGTTTGCCGGCGCGGGCATTGTCCCGGCCTCTTCACCCGTGGGCGAGTGGCGTGAAACCGGCGTAAAACTCTCCACCATGCTCAATGTTTTCGGTTTGCATTAAGGAACACTCATGACCCTTCCCTTTACCCGTTGGCCCGAGGATTTTGCCCGGCGCTACCGTGAAAAAGGCTACTGGCAGGATCTGCCGCTGACCCACATCCTGACGGATCAGGCGAATAACGATGCGGTGGCGATCGTCGACGGTGACCGTCGCATAACGTACCGCGAGTTTAACCAGGCCGTGAATAACCTGGCATCGCGGCTGCAGGCGTTGGGGCTTCATCGCGGTGAAACGGCGCTGGTGCAACTTGGCAACGTGTGCGAGTTTTACATGACCTTTTTCGCCCTGCTGCAGGTGGGCGTGGCGCCGGTCAATGCGCTCTTTAGCCATCAGCGCTCGGAGCTGAACGCCTACGCCGCGCAGATCAAACCTGCACTGCTGATAGCCGATCGCGAGCACGCCCTGTTTGCGGGGGATGACTTCCTCAATACTTTTTTCGATGAGCACCGTTCGGTGCGCGTCGTGCTGCTGCGCGGCGACAAGGGTGAACATGCGCTGGACGCGGCGATTGCGCATCCGGCAGAAAATTTCATGCCGAACCCGACCCCTGCCGACGAAGTGGCGTTCTTCCAGCTCTCGGGCGGGAGCACCGGCACGCCGAAGCTGATCCCGCGTACGCATAACGACTATGACTATAGCATCCGTCGCAGCAATGCGATCTGCGGGATTACCGCGGACACGCGTTATCTGAATGCGCTGCCAGCGGCCCATAACTACGCTATGAGCTCGCCCGGCTCGTTAGGCGTCTTTACGGCGGGGGGCTGCGTGGTGCTGGCAAACGATCCGAGCGCCACAATCTGCTTCCCGCTGATAGAAAAACATCAGATCACGGTTACCTCGCTGGTGCCCCCGGCGGTCAGCCTGTGGCTGCAGGCGATTGCCGACGGTGCAGGGAATGCTCCGCTCTCATCGCTGACGCTGCTGCAGGTCGGTGGGGCGCGCCTGTCCGCGTCGCTCGCGGCGCGTATTCCGGCAGAAATTGGCTGCCAGCTGCAGCAGGTGTTTGGTATGGCGGAAGGGCTGGTGAACTACACCGCGCTCGATGATACGCCGGAACGCATTATCAATACGCAGGGGCGCCCGATGTGCCCGGATGACGAAGTGTGGGTGGCGGACGAGCACGGTAATCCGCTCCCGCGCGGTGAAGTCGGGCGCCTGATGACCCGCGGGCCGTATACCTTCCGCGGCTATTTCAACAGTCCGGAGCACAACGCCAGCGCCTTTAATGCGGACGGCTTTTACTGCTCCGGCGATCTGATCGCCATTGACGAACAGGGCTACATCACCGTTCAGGGACGGGAGAAAGATCAGATCAACCGTGGCGGCGAAAAGATTGCCGCAGAAGAGATTGAAAACCTGCTGCTGCGCCACGACGCGGTGATCCACGCGGCCCTGGTGAGCATGGAGGACAGTCTGCTGGGTGAAAAGAGCTGCGCGTATCTGGTGGTGAAAGAGCCACTGCGTGCGGTGGAGGTGCGCCGCTTCCTGCGTGAGCAGGGCGTTGCAGAATTTAAACTGCCGGACCGCGTGGAGAGCGTTGATGCGCTTCCGTTAACGCCCGTCGGCAAAGTCGATAAGAAACAGTTGCGCCTGTGGCTAGCTGAACGCGCCCGGGGCTAAGGAACAGAGTATGGCCATTCCACAATTAACCGCTTATGCGCTGCCGACGGCCGCAGACCTGCCAGACAACAAAGTGAACTGGGCGTTTGAGCCAGAACGTGCCGCGCTGTTGATCCATGATATGCAGGAGTATTTCCTGAACTTCTGGGGCGAAAACAGCGCGATGATGGCCCTGGTGGTCGCGAATATCGCCAGACTTCGCGATTACTGCAAACAACACAATATTCCGGTTTACTACACCGCTCAGCCGAAAGCGCAGAGCGATGAAGACCGCGCCCTGCTGAACGATATGTGGGGACCGGGGCTGACCCGCTCACCAGAGCAGCAGCGCATTGTGTCTCAGCTGACGCCGGATGAAGCCGATACGGTACTGGTGAAGTGGCGCTACAGCGCGTTCCACCGCTCGCCGCTGGAGTTGATGCTGAAAGAGACGGGGCGCAACCAGCTGCTGATCACCGGGGTTTACGCCCACATTGGCTGCATGACGACCGCTACAGACGCCTTTATGCGGGATATCAAACCGTTCTTTATCGCCGATGCGCTGGCCGATTTTACCCGCGATGAGCACCTGATGTCCCTGAACTACGTCGCAGGGCGCGCCGGCCGGGTGGTTATGACGGACGACCTGCTGCCGTCCATTCCGGCCACGAAAGCGGCGCTGCGTGACATCATCCTGCCGCTGCTGGATGAATCAGATGAGCCGATGGATGACGAAAACCTGATCGACTACGGTCTGGACTCGGTGCGCATGATGGCGCTGGCCGCCCGCTGGCGCAAAGTGCACGGCGATATCGACTTTATGATGCTGGCGAAAAATCCCACCCTCGACGCCTGGTGGGCGCTGCTCTCCCGCGAGGTGAAGTGATGGCGGGGTTCGATTTTACCGGCAAAACCGTCTGGGTAACGGGCGCGGGTAAGGGCATCGGTTACGCGACGGCGCGGGCGTTTGTTGAAGCGGGCGCGCAGGTCACCGGATTCGACCTGGCCTTCCCGCAGGAAGCGTATCCCTTTGCCACCGAAACGCTGGACATCGCGGATGCCGCACAGGTTCGCGAGGTATGCGGGCGTGCGCTGGCAAGGCTTGAGCGTCTGGACGTGCTGGTGAACGCGGCGGGAATACTGCGTATGGGCGCGACCGACCAGATTGCGCAGGAGGACTGGCAGCAGACCTTCGCGGTTAATGTCGGCGGGGCATTTAACCTGTTCCAGCAGACGATGGGCCAGTTCCGTCGCCAGCAAAGCGGGGCGATTGTCACCGTGGCGTCTGACGCGGCCCACACGCCGCGTATCGGCATGAGCGCCTACGGTGCGTCGAAAGCGGCGCTAAAAAGCCTGGCGCTGACCGTCGGGCTTGAGCTGGCGGGCAGTGGCGTGCGCTGTAATCTGGTGTCGCCCGGGTCAACGGATACCGATATGCAGCGCACTCTGTGGAAAAGCAACGATGCTGAGCAGCAGCGTATTCGCGGCTTTGGCGAGCAGTTCAAGCTCGGTATTCCGCTGGGCAAAATCGCCCGTCCGCAGGAAATTGCCAGCACGGTGCTGTTCCTCGCCTCCGATGCTGCCAGCCATATCACGTTGCAGGATATCGTGGTGGACGGCGGCTCCACGCTGGGGGCGTAGATGATCTGGAAACGTCACTTATCGCGTGAAGAAATGAACGCCACCAGTCTGAACTCCATGGTGGCGCATCTGGGCATCGTCTATACCCGCATCGGTGACGATACGCTTGAGGCCGAAATGCCCGTGGATGCGCGTACCCATCAGCCGTTCGGTCTGCTGCACGGCGGGGCGTCGGCGGCGCTGGCGGAAACGCTGGGGTCGATGGCCGGGTTTCTGATGACCCGCGACGGACAAAGCGTGGTGGGAACGGAACTGAACGCAACGCACCATCGCGCGGTATCGCATGGGAAGGTGCGCGGAGTGTGTCAGCCGTTGCATCTTGGGCGAACCAGCCAGAGCTGGGAGATTGTGGTGTTCGACGAGCAGGGACGGCGGTGCTGTACCTGCCGGTTGAGTACCCAAATTTTGGGCTAGCGTTGCACGGTCAACATCCCTCTCCCCGCTGGGGAGAGGGATAAGGCTTACAGCATCGAAATCACCCGCTTCAACAAGCGTATTCTCGGCGCAATCGACGCTTTATCCAGCCACTCCGCCGGGCTGTGGAACCCGGCACCGATCGGCCCCAGCCCGTCCAGGGTCGGAATGCCCAGCGCGGCGGTGTGGTTGGCATCACTGCCACCACCGACCGCCTGCCAGGTAATGGCTATTCCTTCCGCCTGACCTGCCGCTTCAACCTGCTGCATCAGCGCCTGCGTGGCTTTACTCGCTGCCATCGCCGGTTTGTGGTTCACGCGCGTCAGCGAGGTCGTGACGCCCTCTAAAAAGCCTTTTTCACACAATGCCTCCAGCGCCTGGTTCACCCGGCTGTACTCATCGTTTTCCCAGAAACGCACGTCCAGCTCGGCAACGGCTTTATCGGCCACCACGTTTGCCGCGCTGCCGCCGTGGATCACGCCGACGTTGAGCGTGGTGCCACGTTCCTGGTCGGTCAGGGCATTAATGGCAATAATGCTGTTTGCCAGGGCGGTTATCGCCGAGCGGCCTTTCTCCGGTTCGTTACCCGCGTGTGCCGCCACGCCGCTGAACGTCAGGTGATAGCCCGCCATCCCTTTGCGAGCCTTCACCAGCGAACCGTCGGCGCGCGCGGCTTCGCATACCAGCACGCAGCGGGCGCGTTTTGCCAGTTCGCCAATCCATTCGTGTGAATAGACGGAGCCGGTCTCCTCGTCGGGATTCATGGCGATCGCAATGGCCAGACGATCGTGGTCGGCTGCGTCCAGCTCACGCATCGCCCACAAGATATTCAGCAGGCCGCTCTTCATATCCGATACGCCAGGGCCATAAAGACGGGTGGCGTCCTCGCTCAGCGGACGCTCGGCGACGGTGCCGGGGGCAAATACCGTATCAAGATGGCCGACCAGCAGAACGTCGAACTGTGCCGCCTGTGGCTTATTACTGACGAATACGCCCGGGCCGACCTTGTCGCCCAGATTGACCCGTTCGGTGTGCCAGCCTTCGCGCTGCCAGAGCGTTTCAATAATGCCAGCCACGGTTTCGACGCCTGCGACAGTGCGGGTGCCGCAGTCCACGTTCACCAGGGTTTTCAGCTCTTCAATATAATGGTCAAGGTTCATAGTAACGTCCTGTTCAGAGAATAATGCGCATCAGCAGCATGGCTAAGAAGGCGTTGATGACCGAAATGGCAATCATCAGCGGAATACGTTTGGCGCGGGTGCCGATCACACCCAGAATGCGGCCGAGATACTGCACCTGTGAGCCCATCAGATAGATAGCAGGAGCCAGAATCGCCAGGTGCTCGCCGGTAATAATCCCTTTATCAAACAGGCCGATCGCCACGCCGATCCCACCGCCCATCGACATCCAGCCGCCAATCAGCACGGCAGCCGCTTCACCCGGCAGGCCAAACAGGCCCATCAGCGGGGAGAAGATCATCCCCAGCCCTTTCAGTGCTCCGGTAATTTCCAGCGCCTTGATGATGATAAAAGCCATGACCACGTTGGGCAGGGTGCTGCCGGTGGCAATACTCCAGCCCTTGCGTGCGCCTTCGACAAACACATCGGTAATCACGGGATGAGATTGTGGGGCACTCATACGGTCTCTCCTTGTGTCGGTTGTTGTTCAGGGGCATCTTTGCCGATGACGGTCAGGATCAGGCGCAGCAGATTCGCGCCGACAATCTTCATGATGAACATCACGGCGATGCAGGCACCAATGGAGGTTGGCACCGCGGCCGTCCCGTCAACGGCGACCAGGGTAAAGAGGATGGCACCAGAGGAGAAAAAGTTGGTGATCATCGCCCCGGCGGAGAACTGGAACATGGCGAAAACGTCTTTCTCTTTTTCGCTAATCTGCCCTTCATCGGACAGGTTGCGGGTGAGGGATGCACCCACATCGGTGCTCTGCAGGCTGCCAATCAACGCCAGCCCGGTGGTGCCCGGAATACCCAGCAGCGGGCGCAGCAGCGGCGTTAACAGCTTACGGGCTGCACGCAGCGCACCATAGTGCTCCAGCACGTTGATCATCCCGAGCGCAAACATCACGGCCGGAATTAAACCGAGCGCAAAGAGAAACCCGTCCATTGCGCCACTGCCGCCGGTACCGCGAAAGGCGCTGGTGGCGGTAGTCAGGGTGCCGTCTTCAAGGCTGGCCTTGCTGACCACCTTGCCAAACGCACCGTTGAGGGTGGTGAAATCAAACACGCCGTACCACTCTTTTCCGCCCAGCAGGCCAGAGAAGAAAACGGCTGCGAATGCCAGCGCAACGTACGCGCCGGGCCCGACCTTGAGATCCTGAGGTACTGAACTGTTCATATCCTTTTCCTTGTATGCACGCGATTGCGCAGGGTCATTCTGGCGAGGTTTTGAGCAAAAAAAATGATACAAATCATTTCGTAAGGCGGTGTCGGGACGAAAAAGGCAAAAGTGTGACCCGTGGCGGCAGGGGTGTTTCAGCGGAAGGTGATCGGCTTAACAATGTGGTGTAAATGTCTGGTTTGACCACGCATTATTGCGTTTCAAAGTTGTTAAATTTTGAGCGTTGTTCTAGAAACAAAATGTAACATCTCACTGTTTCACAACAACGGACAACAACTATGAACAACTCAGGGAAATACCTTACGTGGGCAGGGCTCTCCGTTGTGGGAGCATTTGCCCTGGGCTATATCGCCCTCAACCGGGGGGAACAGATCAACGCGCTGTGGATCGTTGTCGCCTCGGTTTGTATTTATCTGATCGCGTACCGTTTTTATGGCCGCTATATCGCGAAGACGGTGTTAGGGGTCGACGGCACGCGCATGACGCCTGCGGTTCGTCATAACGACGGTCTGGACTATGTGCCTACCGACAAGAAAGTGCTGTTCGGTCACCATTTTGCGGCGATTGCCGGCGCGGGCCCGCTGGTGGGGCCAGTCCTGGCGGCGCAGATGGGTTACCTGCCGGGGATGATCTGGATCCTCGCGGGCGTCGTACTGGCCGGTGCGGTGCAGGACTTTATGGTGCTGTTCGTCTCCACCCGCCGCGACGGACGTTCACTCGGTGAGCTGGTGAAAGAGGAGATGGGAGCCACGGCCGGGGTGATCGCCCTGATCGCGACCTTTATGATCATGGTGATCATCCTCGCGGTGCTGGCGATGATCGTGGTGAAAGCGCTGACCCACAGTCCGTGGGGAACCTATACCGTGGCCTTTACCATTCCGCTGGCGCTGTTTATGGGGATCTACATTCGCTACCTGCGTCCGGGACGCATTGGTGAAGTGTCGGTCATCGGCCTGGTCTTTCTGGTGTTTGCCATTATCTCCGGCGGCTGGGTGGCTGAGAGCCCGACGTGGGCGCCGTTCTTCGATTTCACCGGCGTACAGCTGACGTGGATGCTGGTAGGGTACGGATTTGTGGCGGCGGTGCTGCCGGTGTGGCTGCTGCTGGCCCCGCGCGATTACCTCTCCACCTTCCTGAAAATTGGCACGATTGTGGGGCTGGCAATCGGCATTTTGATTATGCGCCCGACGCTGACCATGCCTGCGCTGACCAAATTTATTGATGGCACCGGCCCGGTCTGGACCGGCAACCTGTTCCCGTTCCTGTTTATCACCATCGCCTGTGGCGCGGTGTCTGGTTTCCACGCGCTGATTGCCTCCGGTACCACGCCGAAAATGCTCGCCAATGAGAATCAGGCCTGCCTGATTGGCTACGGCGGCATGCTGATGGAATCGTTCGTGGCGATAATGGCGCTGGTCTCGGCCTGTATTATCGACCCGGGCGTTTACTTCGCGATGAACAGCCCAATGGCGCTGCTGGCACCGGCCGGCACCGTTGACGTGGTGGCCTCTGCCGCGCAGGTGGTAAGCGGCTGGGGCTTTGCCATTACCCCTGACACGTTGACCCATATCGCCAGTGAAGTGGGCGAGCAGTCAATTATTTCCCGTGCGGGGGGCGCGCCAACGCTGGCGGTGGGCATGGCGTATATTCTGCACGGCGCGCTGGGCGGGCTGATGGACGTGTCGTTCTGGTATCACTTCGCCATTCTGTTTGAAGCGCTGTTTATTCTGACGGCGGTGGATGCAGGAACGCGTGCGGCACGCTTTATGCTGCAGGATCTGCTGGGGGTGATCTCACCGAACCTGAAACGTACCGATTCATTACCGGCGAACCTGCTGGCAACGGCGCTGTGCGTACTGGCGTGGGGATATTTCCTCCATCAGGGTGTCGTCGATCCGCTGGGGGGGATTAACACCCTGTGGCCGCTGTTTGGTATTGCCAACCAGATGCTGGCGGGCATGGCGCTGATGCTCTGTGCGGTAGTGCTGTTCAAAATGAAGCGTCAGCGTTATGCGTGGGTGGCGTTACTGCCGACCGCATGGCTGCTGATTTGTACCCTGACGGCAGGCTGGCAGAAAGCCTTCAGCCCGGACAACAAAGTGGGCTTCCTGGCTATCGCCAACAAGTTCCAGGCGATGATCGACAGCGGTAAGATCCCGGCGCAATATACGGAATCGCAGCTGTCGCAGCTGGTGTTTAACAACCGTCTGGACGCCGGGCTGACCATCTTCTTTATGGTGGTGGTTGTGGTGCTGGCGTTGTATTCTCTGAAGACTGCACTGGCGGCGCTGAAAGAAGACAAGCCGACGGCAAAAGAGACACCGTATGAGCCAATGCCTGAGAACCTGGAAGAGATTGTGACCCAGGCGAAAGGGGCGCATTAATCGCTCAACCTCACCCTCTCCCCGCCGGGGAGAGGGGATAAAAGACGAGATATCCACTATGTTCGACACCCTCTCCAAAGCAGGAAAATACCTGGGCCAGGCCGCCAAAATGATGATCGGCGTTCCGGATTACGACAACTATGTCGAGCATATGCGCGTCAACCACCCTGACCAGACGCCAATGACCTATGAAGCTTTCTTCCGCGACCGCCAGGACGCCCGCTACGGCGGCAAGGGCGGCGCGAAGTGCTGTTAACCCTCTTTCGGTAAACAAAGGCTGATCTGCTTTTGTTTACATTCAACATGCGATCAGGCGTTTAACCCGCCATCGACATCCAGTCCCGTGCCGGATATTTGTCCGGCGGCAGGACTGGCCAGGAAGGTGACCGCGGCGGCGATGTCTTCCGGCTGGCCGTAATGTCCCACCGCAATCATCTGGCGCTGAGATTCAGCCTGTTCTCCATCCTCCGGGTTCATATCGCTGTTTGTCGGGCCAGGATGCACAAGGTTCACGGTAATGCCGCGCGGGCCGAGATCGCGAGCCAGACCCCGGGTAAGAGAGTTGAGTGCAGATTTGGTCATCGAATAGACGGCAATACCGGGCATCGCCACACGGTTTGCCAGACAACTGCCGATGTTGATAATGCGCCCGCCGTCAGACATATGCACCAGCGCTTCCTGAATGGCGATCACCACGCCCCGGATATTGACGTTAATCAGGGCGTCAATATCCGCCAGCGTCATGGACTCCAGCGGACCGCCGCGTGCGATCCCGGCGTTGTTGACCAGAATATCCAGCCCGCCCAGGGAGCGCGCCGCATGGGTAACCGCATCCTGAATGGCCTGTGCGCTGGTGCTGTCGGCCTGAATCGCCTCGCTGTGGCGCCCAAGCGCCTTTATCTCTTCGGTGACCGCCTGGGCTTTGTCGGCGGATTTTTCATACGTAATAACCACATCGGCACCGGCGCGTGCCAGTGAAAGTGCGATGGCACGACCCAACCCACGGCTGGCGCCGGTAACCAGCGCCTTCTTACCTGTTAAATCGATCTGCATGATGACCTCGTTGCGAGAGTGATGAGAATCATCATTAGGTATAGTCGGTCGGAACAATTAACGGCTGAAGGATTCCACTTTCTCAAACGCGGCGCGCAGAACCTCAGGGGTGAGCGCGACCGGCAAATAGTGGATAGATTCCACCGGGCGCAGCGTATGAGCAATGACCTTGTCCAGCTCGTCGCGGTTGTTGATATCCACCTCCAGTTCGCGAAGCGTGGTGGGCAGGGTAAAGCGCTGATAGGCCGCCACCAGCTCGGCCAGCACGTCATCCTGGCCGAGCAGCGCACTTTGCACCAGGATGCCGTAGGCCACTTTGGTACCGTGCAGGTATTTTTCCGTTTGCGGCAAAACGGTTAAACCGTTGTGCACCGCATGCGCGGCCGCCACGCGGGTATAGCGCTCGCCCAGACCGCCCACCATTCCGCCCCCGGCAATAATGGCATCCACAACGTCCCTGAACGCCTGCGTCGCTTCGCCACGCTGCTGGTCGGCCAGCGCCTCTTCGCTACGGGAAAGCAGCACGTCGCGGATCGCCAGCGCGCCATTGATCCCCAGACGTACGGTCAGGGGCAGGTTTTCGGGTTGAGGGGCCAGGACCACCGCTTCATACCACTTCGCCAGCGTATCGCCGATGCCTGCCAGCAGGTACTCCGCTGGGGCATTGAGGATAATGTGCGGTTCCACCAGCACCAGGAAGTTAGCATCGTCGAACACCTCAAACTGCAGCGCCTGACCGGCATCGTTATACCAGACGGAGAGCGGCGTCCAGGCGGCGCAGGTGGCGGCGATGGTGGGAATAGCCACCACCGGCACGCCGAGACGGCGCGCCACCGCTTTGGCGGTATCAAGCAGTGCGCCACCGCCGACACCAATCACCACGCTGGCGTTATTGCCAGACGCCGTCACCAGATCGGTGACGTCACGTTCGCTGCAGTGCCCTTTAAAGAGCAGATGTTTCGCCCCCGGTGTGTGAAAGCTTTCCGGCAGGAAAGGGCGCGCGCCTTCAATGGCGCGTTCGCCATAAATCCACACCGCGCGGGAGAGCTGTTCCGGCGTAAAGAATTCATTCAGGTGCGCAAGGCTTCCCGGATGCGAGAAATAGTTCGCCGGGCCTGGCACGACGCGGATATCGGTGTTGCTCATGTGTTGTCCTTTTTTTTAGCAAGCGCTAACCCGATGTTATGTCTGGACATCCGGATGGCTAATAATATTTCGCTTTATCTTATGCCTTTTCCGTCGTTGTCAGTCAACCGGAGCTGTGAAAAATTCGATAAATCACAATATGAAAGAAGGATTTAACGCGGATGGTTTCCAGTCGCCTTGAGATGCGCGGTATCAGCCTGGCCTTTTCCGGCTTTCAGGCATTGTCGCGCGTGGATTTGACGTTAATGGGCGGCTCCGTGCATGCGCTGACCGGCGCAAACGGCGCGGGGAAATCGACGCTGATGGCGGTGCTGTGCGGCACTTACGATCGCTACGAAGGTGAGATCTGCATTAATAACCAGCCGGTGACGATCCGCGAGCCGCTTGATGCCAAACGGCTGGGTATCCACCTGGTGCAGCAGGAAGTGGACGTCGCGCTGATACCAGGGCTGAGCATTGCCGAAAACATCATGCTCGATCAGCTCGCACAGCCGGGGCATCGCTATCGCTGGCGTGCAATCCGCCAGCAGGCGAAACAGGCGCTGGCGCAGCTGGGTATCGCTCTGGATGTGCGACGCATCGTCGACACCTGCACGCTGGCAGAAAAGCAGCAGGTTTTGCTGGCGCGGGCGCTCTCACACCACTGCCGTTTTCTGATTCTGGATGAACCGACCGCGCCGCTGGATAGCCATGAAAGCGAACGGCTTTTCGCCGTAGTGAGACGTCTGCAAAAGCAGGGGATTGGCGTGGTGTTTATCTCTCACCGTATTCACGAACTGAACGCTATTTGCGACACCTTAACCGTGCTGCGCGACGGCAAGCTGATTGAATCCGGCCCGATGGCGAACCTCAGCGGTGACGCAATCGTTGAGAAGATGCTTGGTCATGAGCTTAACGATATCTATCCGCCGGCCCGTCCTGCGCACAGCGACGAGACGTTACTGCGCGTGGAAGGGCTGCACGATGACGCGCTGTTGAAAGATATCTCCCTGCACCTGCGAAAAGGCGAAATCCTGGGCATTGCCGGGCTGGCGGGAGCGGGCAAAACGGAACTCTGCAAGGCGCTGTTTGGGGCCAGCAAAAGCCGTGTAGCGCGTGGTGAGCTAAATCATCAGCCCTGGCAGCCGCGCGATCCGGCGGACTCGGTATTGCGCGGTCTGGCGCTGGTACCGGAGGAGCGGCGCAAAGAGGGCATTTTTATTGATGAACCGGTGAGCATGAACCTGGCGGTCACCGCGGATAACAGCTTCTCGCGCTGGAGCCTGTTCGGCCACCGTCAGGCGTGGCGCTGGGCGGAAGAGGTGATTGCCCGCGTCGGCGTGCGTGCGCGTGGGCCGGGGCAGGTGCTGCGTCGTCTGTCGGGGGGCAACCAGCAGAAGATTGCCATCGGCAAGTGGCTGCGCAACGACGCCAGCGTGTTGATTTTCGATGAGCCGACCAAAGGCGTCGATGTCAAAGCGAAAACCGATCTGTTCCAGTTAATTGACGGCCTGGCGCGCGAGGGCAAAGGGGTGATTTACGCCTCCGGTGAATTCGCTGAACTGGTGGGGCTGTGCGATCGCATTTGCGTGCTGTGGGACGGACGTATCGTGGCGGAAATCGCCGGGGCCGAGGCCCACGAAGAGACACTACTTTATTATTCAACCGGAGGAACGGCGTCGTGAGCAAGGCCCTTTCAGTAACGGCGGCGGCGTCTGGCCGTCAGCAAATTTTTGATTTTCTCTACAAGTGGGGCATGTTGCTGACCGTGGTGGCGCTGGTGGCCATCTTTGGCCTGGCGTCGGACAACTTCCTCGATCCGAACAACATTATCAATATCCTGCGCTCCATTGCCATCGTGACGGTGATTGCTATCGGGGTGTCAATTTCGCTGACCATCGGCGGGTTTGACCTGTCGGTTGGTTCAACGGCATCGCTGGCTAACGCGCTGGTGGTGTCACTGTTCGTCTGGTACGGCTTCGGCACCACCGAATCGATACTGATTACCCTGGCGCTCTGTACCCTGGTTGGCCTGTTTAACGCGTTTCTGATTGTCATCCTGCGGATCCCGGACATGCTTGCCACGCTTGCCAGCCTGTTTGTTATCCAGGGCGTGGCGATGACCTATAGCTACGGCGGGTCAATTACCGAAAACATGGTACTGCCGAGCGGCGACATGGCTGAAGGGACCATTCCGGCGGCGTTCAGCCTGCTGGGACAGGTGCCGACTATCGTGATCATCATGCTGGTGGTGACGATCCTCGCACAGCTGGGGCTGTCACTGACCACCCATGGACGACGCATGTATGCCATCGGCGGTAATCCGGAGGCGGCACGTCTCTCCGGTATTCGCACCACGCGCTACAAGGTGGCGGCCTACGTGATTGCCTCTCTGCTCGCCGGACTAGGCGGCATTTTACTGGCCTCGCGGATTGGCTCGTCACAGGTGAATGCGGGCGGCGGCTATCTGATGGATGCGGTTGCGGCGGCGTGGATTGGCTTCTCGCTCGCCGGGTCCGGAAAACCGAACGCGCTGGGTACGCTCGTCGGGGCAGTCATTCTTGGCGTGCTGTCGAACGGTCTGGTGATGCTTTCCGTACCCTATTATGCGATGGACATTATAAAAGGGCTGGTGCTCGCCGTGGCGCTGGCGATTACCTACATACAAAAACGCTAACGATTGATCACAACACAACGGGAAAACAGAATGAAAAAAATCACCCTCTCTCTGGTGGCATTAGGGTTACTGACGTCGCTGCCAGGCCTTGCGGCAACCCCCGCACCGCTTCCGCCCGCCATTGCAAATCATGACGGCCCCATCCGCATTGCGGTGATCCGTAACCTCGGCTCTGACGACAACACCACGCAGTTTGTCGCCGGTGCCATTCAGGAAGGCAAAAAGCTCGGCTTTAAGGTCAGCACCTTTTTGAGCAATGGCGACGATGCCAAATTCCAGGACTTCGTTAATCAGGCGATCAGCCAGAAATATGACGGGATTATCCTCTCTCAGGGGCGCGACCCCTATGCGACCGCGCTGGTGAAAAAAGCCGTCGATGCCGGCATTAAAGTGTCGGTGTTTGATACCGCCGTTCAGGGCGACATTCCCGGGGTGACCGTGACCCAGCAGGATGATGCTTCCCTGACCCATCTCTCCTTCGGCCAGCTGGCGAAAGATTTCAACGGTAAAGCCAACATCGTGAAGCTGTGGGTTGCCGGTTTCCCGCCGATGGAACGTCGTCAGGCAGCCTATAAAGCGCTGCAGAAGCAGTATCCGGACATTAAAGAACTGGAGTCTATCGGTGCCGTTTCGTCTGACGTGCAGGGAGATACCGCGAATAAAGTGGGCGCTATTCTGGCGAAATACCCGAAAGGCAAAATTGACGCCATCTGGGGAACCTGGGATGCCTTCAGCCAGGGGGCCTACAAAGCCCTGAAAGAGAACGGCCGCACCGAAATCAAACTCTACAGCATCGATATCTCAAACCAGGATCTTCAGCTGATGCGCGAGCCAGGCAGCCCGTGGAAAGTGAGCGTGGCGGTGGATCCGAAGCTGATTGGTGCAACCAACGTACGTCTGATTGCCAACAAGATTGCCGGTGAAACCACACCCGCCACGTATGATTTCAAAGCGGCGGCGATCCCGCAGGCGCTGCTGACCGCCCAGCCAGGCGCGGTGAACGTGGCGTCGCTGGGGAAAATCATTCCAGGCTGGGGTCAGACCGAAGATTTTATCGCCCCGTGGTTTGCGACGCTTGAAGCGAAACATCAATGAGTGTGCTTCCCACGCCTGAATACAGCCGCAATATGCGGCTGATTGGCCATAGCGACCAGGGCGGTCGCCCGGACGGCGTGCAGCTGATGGTGCATCGCGGTTTCGCGTACATCGGGCATATGGTCTCACAGGGCTTTTCCATTGTGGACGTGCGTGACCCGAAACATCCCAAACCGGCAGGCTATATGCCCGCGCCGCCCGGCACCTGGAATGTTCATCTTCAGGCGCACGACGATCTCCTGCTGGTCATTAATGCGCGAGACTTGTTCGCAGATGCCCGTTTCGCTGACGAAAAGGTCTACTACACCCGTCAGGTAGGAGAAACCGTACGCGACGTGCAGGACAAAGGCTGGAGCGCCGGGTTGCGGGTGTTTGATATCTCCACCCCTGACCAACCGCGTGAGATCGGCTTTTTATCCCTGAGCGGCATCGGCATTCACCGTATCTGGTACGTCGGCGGGCGCTGGGCGTATGTTTCGGCGCTGATCGACGGCTTTACCGACTATATTTTCCTGACGATCGATCTGGCCGACCCGCAAAAGCCTGAGGTGGCCGGGCGCTGGTGGCTGCCGGGGATGAACCAGGCCGACGGTGAGCAACCCAATTGGCCGGAAGGTAAACGCTACGCGCTGCACCACGCGATTATTGCCGGGGATACCGCTTACGGGAGCTGGCGCGACGGGGGACTGACGCTGCTGGACGTGAAGGATCGCACGCAGCCGAAGCTGATTAGCCATCGCAACTGGAGCCCGCCGTTTGGAGGTGGCACGCACACCGCGCTGCCATTGCCGGATCGTGACCTGCTGGTGGTGCTGGATGAAGCGGTGCTGGATAACCAGGAGGACGGTGAGAAGTTCATCTGGCTGTTTGATATTCGCGAGCCGTCGAACCCGGTAAGTATTTCCACATTCCCGCAGCCGCAGGAGCGGGATTATGTGGCCAAAGGGGCGCATTTTGGTCCACACAACCTGCACGAGAACCGGCCGGGAAGCTTTGTCAGCTCTACGCTGATTTTTGCGACCTGGCAGAATGCGGGCGTGCGCGCGTTTGATATTTCCAATCCTTACCGTCCGGTTGAAACCGGTGCGCTGGTGCCGGCGGCGCCTGAGAGGATGATGGATACGCGGCCGAATCGACCGCAGGTGATCCAGTCATGCGATGTGTTTGTCGATGCGCAGGGCATTATCTACAGCACGGATTATAACGGCGGATTGTCGGTGATTGAGTATCTGGGGTAACGGCGCGCTGGTGTCTTTCTGACGGCCCTCTTCATCGGGAGAGGGCCGAGGCGTTTAACTGTACTGACGCACCCGCGCCACCAGATCTTCGGCGGTGTCGATACGGTCGGCAATCACAATCAGCGCCTTGCCAAGCGTAATCGCGTGGCGCAGGCATTCGTGGCGCATTGCTTCATCCTGAATGGTCTCGATATCCGCCACGTGCGACAGACCGACACTGCGGCGAATCAGCTCCGTGCCGCAGAATCCGATCGCGTCTTTCCATACCTTTTTCAGGAATTCAGAGGCGTAGCCCGGGGCAGCAAGTGCCGCATCGCGCGTTTTCTCACTGGCCAGGATCTGGAAGCGCTCCGCGAAGGTGTTCCACAGCGACTGAATGTCGGTCAGACGCTGTTCACGGGCCGCGGCGGCATCGCGAATACCGAGATGCCCCGGCAGGCCGCAGAAATTGAGCAGCAGGTTGCCGATGGCGGTGCCGACGTCAAAACCGATGGGGCCGAAGTAGCCGAACTCTGCGTCGATGGCTTTCAGACTGCCGTCTGCCACGAAAATCGAGCCGCTGTGAATATCGCCATGCAGCAGGGCTTCAGCGTGTGAGAAGAAGCGGTGCTTCAGCGAGGCCACGGCAATTTTTAACTGAGCGTCATCGCGCAGGGCGGCAACGTCTTTTTCCAGTTCAGCAGGGTAGTTGTTACGTTCGTGGACCTGGTACGGATCGTTGAAGAACAGATCTTCGGTGATCTCGCACATCTCCGGATTAATGAATTTCGCGACCTGCGCTTTCTTTTCATGCGGGTGCAGGTAAAAGTCGCTGGTATGGAACAGCGTGTGCGCGAGGTACTCACCCAACTGACGCGCCGCCTGCGGGTAGTAGGTATTTTTGATCAGCTCCCCGCGCCAGATGGCATGGCTGGAGAGATCTTCCATCACCATCACCGCCAGTTCGGGGTCGAAGTGGTGGATTTTCACCGTGTGCTGCGGGCTGTGCTGGTAGTGTTCGATCAGCGTTTGCGCCTCCAGGCGGGCGCGATCCAGGGTCAGTGGCCAGGATTCGCCGACGCAGCGCACATACGGCAGCGCCTGCTTAACAACGATGCGGCTTACGCCCTCGGTATCGTAAATTTTGAACACCAGATTGAGGTTACCGTCGCCCACTTCCTGCGCCTCCACCAGCGATGAGGGATCATCAAGGCCGCCGAACTGCTTTGCATACTCCACGGCATCCTGGGCGGTAAAGGTACGGTATTGCGACATTGCCTGTTCCTCACTGGTTTAGCTAATAAAGGCATTTAGACGTCTATACATCTGGATTTCATCCTGACACAATGTGCTACAACAACGCAACAGGGAATTAACGACATGCAGACATTACAGACGACCAGCCTGCGAGTGGCGGAGAATCAGTTATTTATTCTCGATCAGCAGGCGCTTCCTCAGGAGAAACGCTGGCTTGACGCCTCGACGGTAGAGGCGCTGGTCGGCCATATTCACGCCCTGCGCGTACGCGGGGCACCGCTGATTGGTCTCTCTGCAAGCCTGCTGCTGGCCCTTCTGGCGGAAAACGGCAAAAGCCGTGATGAACTGGCTGTGGCCCTGGAGACCCTGCGGGCATCCCGCCCGACGGCGGTGAACCTGATGAACAACCTCGACCGCATGAAGCTGGCTCTCTGGCAGGAGGATTTTGTGCCTGCGCTGGTGGCGGAAGCGCTGCGTCTGATTGATGAAGACAAGCAGCTGTGCGAGGCCATCGCGAACGCCGGCAGTACGCTGGTGAAACCCGGCAGCCGTCTGTTGACCCACTGCAATACCGGCGGGCTGGCGACGGCAGGGGTTGGCACCGCGCTCGGCGTGATTGCCCGCGCGCATCAGGAAGGACGCGTCAACACTGTCTGGGTGGATGAAACCCGCCCCCTGTTGCAGGGTGGAAGACTGACCGCATGGGAGCTCGGCGAGCTGGGCGTGCCGTATCAGCTGATCGCCGATTCCATGGCCGCCAGCCTGATGGCAAAAGGGCTGGTTGACGCGGTGTGGGTGGGCGCAGACCGTATTGCGGCCAACGGCGACGTGGCGAATAAAATTGGCACCTATTCTCTGGCGGTTCTGGCAACGTTTCACGGTATTCCGTTCTATGTCGCCGCCCCGCACACCACGCTTGACCCGGCGTGCCCGAACGGTGAGGCAATCCCCATTGAACAACGTGCGGCCAGCGAAGTGACGGGCGTGGCCGGGAGCTTTGGCGCGGTGCAGTGGGCTCCTGAAAACGCGCAGGTCTACAACCCGGCCTTTGACGTCACGCCAGCGGCATTGATAAGCGGTTGGGTGCTGGATACGGGCATCGTCACGCCGGAAGAGGTGGCAAAAGGGAAATTCGCCTGAGGACGACTATCCTTTAAGGGGTTCCCTTTAGGAGGACAGTCACGTGACGCTTGATCCTGATACAGACTTAAAACTGGAACGCGTGGTGGATGCCCCGCGCGATCTGCTGTGGCTCTGCTGGACGACACCCGAGCACATCAAAAACTTCTTCATTCCGGTTCCGCACAAAGTGACCGAGTGTGACCTTGACCTGCGCGTTGGCGGGCGGTTTAACACGGTGTTTGAGGTAGACGGGCAACGGATGGATAACCGGGGTGTGTTTCTCGAAATCGATCCCGGCAGGAAGCTGGTCTTTACCGACGGTTACACGGAAGGCTGGAAGCCCGCCGAAAAGCCGTTTATGACCGCCATTCTACTGCTGGATGATGTGGGGGAGGGCAAAACGCGTTATACCGCCATTGCTCGCCACCCAACGGCGGAAATCCGCGAGCAGCATGAACAGATGGGCTTCCACGAAGGGTGGGGCATTGTGCTGGACCAGCTGGTGGCGTATACGAAGGGATTGAAATACTGACGTTTTTTCGCCCCCTCTCCCTGAAGGGAGAGGGGAAAAATCATGCCAGACGCGGATACGCATCCGCAATCGCATCGCCGGTGAACTGCGCAATCCACCCCTCGGGGTTATCAAAAATACGAATGGCGGTAAAGTTCGGCTCTGAGCCCATATCAAACCAGTGCGGCGTTCCGGCAGGCACGGAAATCAGGTCGTTTTTCTCACACAATACCTGACACACCTCGTCGCCAATGTGCAGGCAAAAAAGCCCCGCACCCTCAACAAAGAAACGCACTTCATCTTCCCCGTGAGTATGCTCGTTCAGGAACTTTGCGCGCAGCGCCTCTTTTTGAGGGTTGTCGGCACGCAGGCTGATGACATCCCAGCTCTGATAACCTTTCTCTGCCACTAACGTGTCGATCGCATGCTGATAAGCCGCGATAACCGCATCGGGGGCAGGATCGCGGCCTAAGTCGCGGTCTGCGGCCCAGCGTTCAAAACGAACCCCTCTGGCGTTGAGCTGTTGGGCGATGTCGGCAGCGTCGGTGCTGTGCCAGCGAGGTTGACTGGGGTCTTTATCGGAATAAATGGTCAATGCGCTCATGAAGGGATCTGCTCCGGGTTAATCTCGTCGAACTGGTGTACCTGATGGTGATGGCTTGCACCGTCATCATCGCCGCGAATCAGCTGCAGGGTGCGAAAACCTGCCTGCTCAGCGGCGTCCAGCTCCTGATGTATATCCGACAGGAACAGGATCTGCGACGGGGGGATACCCGTTTGTGCCGCAATGTTCTGGTAAGACTGGACGTCGCGCTTGGCACCGATGTGGGTATCAAAATAGCCGCTGAACAGATGAGTCATATCACCTTCGTCGCTGTAGCCAAATAACAGTTTCTGCGCCGCGACGGAGCCTGAGGAATAAACATAGAGATCAATACCCTGCGCTTTCCATTTTTCCAGCGCAGGCAGGACGTCCGGGTAGAGGTGGCCGGTAAAATCGCCGTTAACGTAGCCGTCGTGCCAGATGATCCCCTGCAGCGCCTTTAACGCGGTTGACTTGCGGTCTTCATCCATAAACGTAAAGAGTGTGTCGATAAGGTCGCTTACGCTGGCGTGCGGGTGGTTAATTTCATCACGCAGGTTGTCCAGAATCGATTTGACCGGCTCGGCGTACTGCTGCGCGGTCACAAAGGCCGCCAGACGCTCACGCGCGTAGGGGAACAAAACATCATGGACAAAACGGATATCGCTGGTGGTCCCTTCAATATCCGTCACAATCGCGCGAATCATACTCTCTCCCAGTGTCGTAAACGCATTTCGCATTCAAATAAGAATTCCAGTCCTTCCAGATGACGGCGGGCCTCGGCCACATCGCGTCCCCAGCAGGTTAAGCCATGACCGCGCAGAAGAAAACCATAATTAAACGGGTGCGCCTGAGCGTATTCGGCAATGCGCACGGCGAGTGCGTCGATATCCTGGTCGTTATCAAACACCGGGATGGCGACCGTATCCAGATGCGTGCTCTGCCCGGAGAGGGATTTTTGCATCTCAAAGCCGGTGATCTTCAGCTCAGGCTCTTTGACCAGCCGCGACAAGACCGTGGCATTGACGGTATGGACGTGCAGAACCGCGTTGGCTTCGGGAAACAGACGATAGATGAGCGTGTGAAGCCCGGTTTCAGCCGACGGCGTGCGGCCAGAGGGTGCACGGTTGGTCGCAATCTCCACCTGCAGAAAATCGTCGGTGGTCAGGCTGCCTTTATCTTTGCCGGATTCGCTGAGCCAACACAGATGCGCATCCTGACGCACGGACATGTTGCCGCCGGTCGCGGGAGCCCAGCCTTTGGCGCCGATCCAGCGGCAGGCGTCGACCAGGTGTGTGAGTTGCAGGTTGTCGGTCATCTTCCTTTTTCCCTCTCGGTCAGGAATATTCATATTGTTTAGACGTCTAAGCGTCTTGATTGCCAAAGACTAACATCGTGTTATAGTGTCAGCAACATAAGTATTACATGCAGGCACAACACAATGAGCAATAACGCATTGATTCCTCAGAGTAAACTTCCCAGTCTTGGCACCACCATCTTTACGCAAATGAGCGCACTGGCCCAGCAGCACAACGCCATTAATCTCTCGCAAGGGTTCCCTGATTTTGATGGCCCGCGTTATTTGCAGGAACGTCTGGCGTACCACGTTGCGCAGGGGGCGAACCAGTATGCACCGATGACGGGCGTGCAGGCACTGCGGGACGCCATAGCAGACAAAACGGCTGAGCTGTATGGCTATAAGCCAGACGCTACCAGCGACATCACGGTGACAGCAGGGGCGACCGAAGCGTTGTATGCCGCAATTACCGCGCTGGTGCGCACGGGTGATGAGGTGATCTGCTTTGACCCGAGTTATGACAGCTACGCGCCGGCGGTTGAACTCTCCGGCGGCGTGGTGAAACGTATCGCGCTACAGCCACCGCATTTCCGTCCGGACTGGCAGGCGTTTGCTGCCTTGCTGAGCGACAAAACCCGTCTGGTTATTATCAATACCCCACACAACCCGTCGGCGACCGCATGGCAGAAAGCCGATTTCGCTAAGCTGTGGCAGGCGATTGCCGGGCGTGAAATTTACGTGCTGAGCGATGAAGTGTATGAGCACATCTGTTTTGCGCAGGAAGGGCATGCCAGCGTGCTGGCCCATCCGCAGCTTCGCGAGCGTGCCGTGGCGGTATCGTCATTTGGTAAAACCTATCATATGACCGGCTGGAAGGTGGGGTACTGCGTGGCTCCCGCGGCCATCAGCGCTGAGCTGCGTAAAGTGCACCAGTACCTGACGTTTGCCGTAAACACGCCGGCCCAGCTGGCCCTGGCTGATATGCTGCGCGCCGAACCGGAGCACTACCGCGACCTGCCGGCATTCTACCGTCAGCGTCGGGATCTGTTTGTGAATGCGCTAAGCCAGAGCCGTCTGGAGATTTTACCCTGCGAAGGGACCTACTTCCTGCTGGCGGACTACAGCGCGATTTCAGATCGGGATGACGTGAGTTTTTGCCAGTGGCTGACAAAAGAGGTGGGCGTTGCTGCCATTCCGCTGTCCGTATTTTGCGCCGACCCGTTCCCGCATAAGCTGATCCGGCTCTGTTTTGCGAAACAGGAATCGACGCTTCTCGCGGCGGCGGAGCGGCTGAATACACTCTGAGCGTCTCATCCCTCTCACGTTAGAATAACGGCGGTCTGCCTATAATAAGTGAGAGTAATATCAGTCAAAATAACGCGAAAGCGCGTTATAAAATATAAGTCAGGATTATGTATTAACAGAGAGAACGGGCTGTGAGCGACACAGCCCGTCACTGTTATTTTTCTGTTACTTCGTTAATAAATTTCGCGAATGCCGTACTGTTCAATGCCGAACGGTTATAAATCATGAAAATGTCAAGCGAGGGAAGGGTGAACGGTGCAGTGATTTTTTTGAGTCTTAGCACTTCACTGTATTTATCAAATAAGATTTCCGGTACGTAACCAATTAAATGAGAGGCGCTTATCATAGAAATAATAGTAAATACAGAGTCACAGCGAAAACCGATTGTCTTTTCCGCATGCACTTTTTCTGCCATCGATTGGTAGGTTTTAACGCCCGGCTCATCACTGAGGAATATCGTAAACTTCTCTTCCTGAAGCTCTTCCATGGTGGCCACCTCTTTCATCCGCGGATGATCCTGGCTGCAGACCAGCAGGACGGAATAAGATGCATATGGCACACAAATCATTGAACGGTTACTAACCGGGGCCATTGAGAAAATTAAGTCTGCCTTACGGTATGCCAGCAGATCTTCTGCGGAGTCAGCAGAGAGTAGCATGTCATGCAGTTCAATCTCGTAATTGTGCTCTCGCATCAATAATTTAAGCGGACCTAGCAGGTTTTCGGTGGTTAGAATTTGCGGGCTGTACACCACAAAATTCTTTTTTAGCGTTGAGCCATGCATGATGTTAATCGTCTGCTCAAGCTGGTTGAGGTTTTGCTCAAGATGATGGTGCAGGTTCACGCCTACCGTGGTGGGCGTAATCCCTTTCCCGGAACGAATGAACAGGGGATCGTTGAGCTGATTACGCAACCTTTGCAGCGACTGGCTGACCGCCGAGGGCGTAATATAGAGCGTTTCTGCTGCCTTGCTGATGCTTAAGTGCTGATAAATACACTCGAAAATTACCAGCAGATTAAGATCAAATTTTTTCAGATCGTAGAGATTAGCCATGTTTCATCCTGAGTGGACTGCGTTGCGTTAACACATCACTGATAACTATAGAAGGAAGTTAATCATTTACCATCCATGCAATTAACTTACTTAATTAGAGTTGTATGTTGACTTAATATATCACGATGGCAGATTTATAAAATAGAGCTTCAATGAATATTAAGATATTTTTATCTCTAAAACTGCGAGGGTGTTTGCATTAAAATAGTCTCAATTATATATAGACAAATAATTATCATTCATTTTTATTAATCCTCGCCGGCGCGTCTTACGTTCTGCGCGATAAACCGTGTTCGATGAAACCTATCACAGCCATAGATACGATTGGCGCTCATGTGCATTGCCCTCGCGCTGTGCGGGTGTTGTAATCAAGGCGCTGTTACGGCCTTGATATGAGGTATGTAGAGCGCAACGCAACGCCAGCAATTGCTGGCACTGAAAGTTCCTGTGGAAAGTTCAGGTATCAGGGCCGCCCACCAGGGCGGCCTTTTTACTTTTGGCTTTTCGTTAATTCAGTTCATCACGTTGTCTTGTTCGGGTTGTTAGGTATGGCTGATTGATTTGATAAAGCAAACGCATTAGCCCACCCGGCGAAAGTTGGTTACCTTACATCTCAACGAAAACACGGAGGAAGTACAGATGTCTTTGATTAATACCAAAATTAAACCTTTCAAAAACCAGGCGTTCAAAAACGGTGAATTCATCGAAGTGACCGAGAAAGATACCGAAGGCCGCTGGAGCGTCTTCTTCTTCTATCCGGCAGACTTCACCTTCGTTTGCCCGACCGAACTGGGTGACGTTGCAGACCATTATGACGAACTGCAGAAGCTGGGCGTAGACGTTTACTCTGTTTCTACCGACACCCACTTCACCCACAAAGCATGGCACAGCAGCTCTGAAACCATCGCGAAAATCAAATACGCGATGATCGGCGACCCGACTGGCGCCCTGACCCGTAACTTCGACAACATGCGCGAAGATGAAGGCCTGGCTGACCGTGCTACCTTCGTTGTTGACCCGCAGGGCATTATCCAGGCAATCGAAGTTACCGCTGAAGGTATCGGCCGTGATGCTTCTGACCTGCTGCGTAAAGTGAAAGCGGCGCAGTACGTTGCTTCTCACCCAGGTGAAGTTTGCCCGGCGAAATGGAAAGAAGGCGAAGCGACTCTGGCACCGTCTTTAGACCTGGTTGGCAAAATCTAAGTTTCCCGCCGTCTTTCGCGCAGAGCATCGCCTGCTCTGACGCGACAGGCTCCGGAAATGACAGTCGTAATGGGCGCGCCCGCGCCCATTTTATTCCAGCACCATGATGCAAGTTGCATTCAGGCCGCCCGAGTAAGGCAGCTTGCATGATGACGTTTTTAGAGAGGGAAGAACAATGCTCGACACCAATATGAAAACCCAGCTCAAGGCCTACCTTGAGAAACTGACCAAACCTGTTGAGCTGATTGCTACGCTGGACGACAGCGCTAAATCGGCAGAGATCAAGGAACTGCTGGCAGAGATCGCCGAACTGTCACCGAACGTGACCTTCAAAGAAGATAACGGTCTGGCGGTGCGCAAGCCCTCCTTCCTGATCACCAATCCGGGTTCTGACCAGGGGCCGCGTTTTGCCGGTTCTCCACTGGGCCACGAATTCACCTCGCTGGTGCTGGCACTGCTGTGGACCGGTGGTCATCCGTCAAAAGAGGCGCAGGCGCTGCTCGAGCAGATCCGCGATATTGACGGCGATTTTGAGTTTGAAACCTATTACTCACTCTCCTGCCATAACTGCCCGGACGTGGTGCAGGCGCTGAACCTGATGTCGGTGCTGAACCCGCGCATTAAGCACACGGCGATTGACGGCGGTACGTTCCAGAACGAAATCACCGACCGTAACGTCATGGGCGTTCCGGCGGTCTTTATGAACGGTCAGGAGTTTGGCCAGGGCCGAATGACGCTGACCGAAATCGTTGCCAAAGTGGACACAGGTGCCGAAAAACGTGCGGCAGAAGCGCTGAACAAACGTGACGCGTATGATGTTCTGATTGTCGGCTCCGGCCCGGCGGGCGCGGCGGCGGCGGTTTACTCCGCCCGTAAAGGCATTCGTACCGGCCTGATGGGCGAACGCTTCGGTGGCCAGGTGCTCGACACCGTGGATATCGAAAACTACATCTCTGTGCCGAAGACCGAAGGCCAGAAACTGGCTGGCGCACTGAAGGCGCACGTCAGCGATTATGAAGTGGATGTGATCGACAGCCAGAGCGCCAGCAAGCTGGTTCCGGCCGCGGTTGAAGGGGGGTTACACCAGATTGAAACCGCCTCCGGCGCGGTGCTGAAAGCGCGCAGCATTATCATTGCCACCGGCGCCAAATGGCGCAACATGAACGTCCCGGGTGAAGATCAGTATCGCACCAAAGGCGTCACCTACTGCCCGCACTGCGACGGCCCGCTGTTTAAAGGTAAACGCGTGGCGGTGATCGGCGGCGGTAACTCTGGTGTGGAAGCGGCGATTGACCTGGCGGGTATCGTTGAACACGTCACCCTGCTGGAGTTCGCCCCAGAGATGAAAGCGGACCAGGTGCTGCAGGACAAAGTGCGTAGCCTGAAAAACGTCGATATCGTGCTGAATGCGCAGACCACGGAAGTGAAAGGTGACGGCAGCAAAGTGACCGGTCTGGAATACCGCGACCGCGTGAGCGGTGACGCGCATAGCGTGGCGCTGGCGGGGATCTTCGTACAGATTGGTCTGTTGCCAAACACCACCTGGCTGGACGGCGCGATTGAGCGCAACCGGATGGGCGAAATTATTATCGATGCGAAATGCGAAACCAGCGTGAAAGGGGTGTTCGCGGCAGGGGACTGCACCACGGTTCCGTACAAACAGATCATCATTGCCACCGGTGAAGGGGCGAAAGCGTCTCTGAGCTCATTTGATTATCTGATTCGCACCAAAACGGCATAAAAAGAAAGTAAGACTACACCTGCAACAGCAAGAGGCCACCGAAAGGTGGCCTCTTTTTTTTACCTGACGACCATCACCGGAATGTGGGTGTGGCGGATCACGCTCGACGCGTTAGAGCCCAGTAGGTGGGTGGTAATGGAAGGATTACGGGAACCGATCACCACGACGTCTGCTTTCAGTTCATTGGCCAGTTCATTAACGGCATCCCGCACGCTGCCGAACCTGACGTGAGTTTTGATACGTGAAGGGTCGATGCTGAAATGCCCGACCATGGTTTGTAGACGATTTTCAGCTTCGTGCTGAAGATGCTCTTCGAAGCGACGTACATCGGCGGCAAAGCGGTGCAGACTCAGGCTGGCGGAACCCGGTAACACGTGTAAAAGATGAATGATCCCGTCCTGCTGCGCCAGGAACTCCGCGTGGCGTACGGCCTTGTCGCTCAGCTCCATCTCGAAAACATCAACCGGCATAATGATTGTCTGATACATACCCGTTTCTCCTTGTTTATAAACGCTGAATTCATTCAACCACAAAATATGAATGGTTTCTGTAAGCGCGGCGCCACTTTTTGATCTCGCCAGGAAAAATCTCAAAAGATCCGTCATCACGGGCAAGTCTTCTGGGGTAGCTACCCTTTATACACTGTCCTGGATCCTTTCGGAGGTTGCATGAAAGCACTCACGTATCACGGCCCACATCATGTTCGCGTCGAGAATGTCCCCGATCCCATCATTGAACAGCCAGACGATATTATTCTGCGGGTCACGGCTACGGCGATTTGCGGGTCCGATCTGCATCTCTATCGCGGCAAAATCCCGAAGGTGCAACACGGCGATATTTTTGGTCATGAATTTATGGGGGAAATCGTTGAGTGTGGCAGGGAGGTGAAGAATTTACAGAAAGGCGATCGCGTGGTTATCCCGTTTGTAATTGCCTGCGGTGACTGTTTCTTCTGCCGTCTGCAGCAATACGCGGCCTGCGAGACGACCAACGCTGGGCAGGGCGCCGCACTGAACAAAAAGCAGATTCCCGCGCCGGCCGCGCTGTTTGGCTATAGCCATCTCTACGGCGGCGTGCCGGGAGGCCAGGCGGAATATGTTCGCGTACCGAAGGGGAACGTTGGGCCGTTCAAGGTGCCGCCGCTGTTGTCCGATGACAAAGCGCTGTTCCTGTCAGATATTTTACCCACCGCCTGGCAGGCGGCAAAAAATGCGCAGATCGAGAAAGGATCGAGCGTGGCCGTTTTCGGCGCCGGGCCGGTGGGGTTGCTGACCATTGCCTGCGCGCGACTGCTCGGGGCGGAACAGATCTTCGTCATCGACCATCACCCGTATCGCCTGCGATTCGCTCAGGCGCGCTACGGCGCAATCCCGGTCAACTTTGATGATGATAACGATGCCGCCGAAAAAATCATTGAGCAAACTGCCGGCCAGCGTGGTGTCGATGCGGTGATTGATGCCGTCGGGTTCGAAGCCAAAGGCAGCACCACGGAAACAATCCTCAGCAACCTTAAAATTGAAGGCAGCAGCGGCAAAGCGTTGCGTCAGTGTATCGCGGCTGTCCGGCGCGGCGGCGTTGTCAGCGTCCCTGGCGTTTACGCCGGGTTTATTCACGGCTTCCTGTTTGGCGATGCCTTCGATAAAGGGCTGAGTTTCAGGATGGGGCAGACACACGTCCACGCCTGGCTGGGCGAGTTGCTGCCGCTTATCGAAAAAGGGCTGCTTACGCCGGAGGAGATTGTGACCCACTATCTGCCGCTGGCGGATGCGGAACGCGCCTACAAGATTTTCGAAAAACGGGAGGAGGAGTGCCGCAAGGTCATTCTGGTGCCGGGGGCGGAAACGCCTGACGCGGCGGCACAGCAGGTGAAAGGCCTGGTCAATGCTTTCCCGGGTGGGGTGGTGTGAGATTATCGCTTACCGATGACGCTCAAGATAAAGCACCGCCATGACGATGATCGCCAGAATAATGAGAAAAATAAGTGTGATAACCACTATCTCACTCATGACCGTCCCCGCGGCACCCAAACAGATTAAGCGTGGGTTAAGGGGTTTTCGGGCGATATAGGATAATCGGGTGAATTTGCGGAAAGAGGATGCGGGTGCATCCTCTGTGCAACGCGGGAGCGTTTGTTCAGATGGGGTTAACGCAGGTAGTCGCCCGCGGCTTCTGGCTGGTAGAGCAGCTCCAGCACTTCCAGATGCGCCGCGGCACCGCCTGGCAACGCCCAGTTGATGGTGTCTCCCGTACGCAGACCAAGAAGCGCGGCACCCACAGGGGCAAGGACCGAAAGCTGTGCACTGCTGTCGGTCATCTGCGCCGGGTAGACCAGCGTTCGGGTCAGCTCTTCACCGGTGGCCAGGTTACGGAATTTAACCCGGCTGTTCATGGTGACCACGTCGTGAGGCATGGATTCAGGCGTGCACATCTGCGCCCGGTCAAGCTCTTCATTCAGGGCGTCAGCCACCGGAAGCGAAGCGAATTCTGCTTTTTCCAGCAGTCTGTCAATACGTTCTGCGTCAAGCTCATTGATGATGATGGTGGGTCTGGACATTTTTTACTCCATGTCGTTAATGCTGCGTGTAACGCAGAAACCAATCCAAAAGAAAACCCTCGCCGTCTGGCAGCGAGGGTTTAACTCTTCTGATGATACTGGCTGAGCGCACAACTTTGAAGTGATACAGGTCACATTCATGGGTCATATGAATTTTCGGTGAAAAACGTGCTCCCTTGCCAATTTGCATTATTCTTTTTAAGCGCCCCCTGCGGGCGACTATCCGCATTCAGTGTTTCTTCTCAGGAGATCTCATGAGCGATTACGACAAAATTACGTTGAAAGACGGCAGTTATTTATATTTTAAAGACTGGGGAAGCGGGCAACCCGTGGTGTTTAGCCACGGCTGGCCGCTGACGGCGGATGCCTTTGAAGACCAAATGTTATACCTGGGATCAAAAGGATTTCGCGTAATTGCACATGACCGCCGCGGACATGGCCGCTCAGCGCAGCCGTGGGATGGGCACAATATGGATCAGTACGCCGACGATCTGGCTGAGCTGACGGCGCGTCTGAATCTGAAAGACGCTGTTCACGTGGGGCATTCAACCGGCGGTGGCGAAGTGGCGCGCTATATTGGTCGCCACGGTACGGATCGCGTGGCGAAAGCGGTACTTATTGGTGCCGTGACACCGATTATGATCAAAACCGATTTCAACCCGAACGGTGTGCCGAAAGAGGTGTTTGATGGTATTCGGGAAGGCGTGATTAACGATCGTGCGGCTTTCTTCTATGCGCTGACCGAGGCGTTTTATGGCTATAACCGCCCGGGGGCGAAAGAGTCCAAAGCGGTGCGGGAGAGCTTCGTTGAGCAGGGGCTTCAGGGGTCGATCAAGGCGCTGTATGACTGCGTCAAAGCGTTCTCTGAAACCGATCTGCGTGAAGATCTGAAAAAGATGACTATCCCGACGCTGGTGATCCACGGCGACGACGACCAGATAGTCCCGATCGAGACCTGTGGTCGGGTGGCTGCAGAGCTCCTGCCGAACGCTGAACTGAAGGTCTATGCCGGGGGTTCTCACGGCATATGCACCACGCATAAGCACCAGATCAATGACGATTTGCTGAAATTTATTCAGTCTTAATTCCTGGCGGATTGCGTTACGCTGAGTGTCCTGATCCAGGGTACTGAGCGAAACGCAATTCGTGTCTGCCCCACCATTAAGAGAGCACTATGTATTTCTATCAACCTTCTCTGGGACACGGCCTGCCGCATGACCCACTGAACGCGATTATTGGCCCACGCCCGATTGGCTGGATCTCCTCGTGCGACAACGCCGGTCAGCTGAATCTCGCGCCGTATAGCTTCTTTAACTGCTTTAACTATCGTCCGCCCATCATCGGTTTTTCCAGCAACGGCTGGAAAGACAGCGTGCGTAATATTACCGAAACCGGCGAGTTTGTCTGGAACCTGGCGACGCGCGATCTGGCTGAAGCGATGAATGCGACCTCGGCTATGCTTCCCCACGATGAAAATGAATTTACCTTTGCGGGATTAACGCCAGCGGCCAGCCAGCTGGTGAACGCCCCGCGGGTGGCAGAAAGCCCGGTTAACTTTGAGTGTCGCCTGTCGCAGTGTATTCAGCTTACCGGGGCCGACGGCACACCGGTTGATACCTGGCTGGTGCTCGGCGAAGTGGTGGGTATTCACATCGCCGAAACGTTGCTGGAAGAGGGGATTTATCAGACAGCGAAAGCGCAGCCCATCCTGCGTGCGGGTGGGCCGACGGCTTACTATGGCATCAGTGACGAGCACCGGTTTGACATGACCCGACCGATCGTCAATCAGTGACCGGCTTTATCAATGACGAATTGTTTTCCGCAGTTACCCGGGTGTGGCTGCGGAGCAAATGAGGTTGCAGAAAGTGGGTTATTAATGGTGTCTGCCTTCAGTGAGATCTGCATTTCGGTCAGGTAGGACGGGTTGCCATTACAGGTAAGCTTGAACGCTTTGACATTCTCCTTGCCCCAGCCTTTGGCCACGGCGCTGTCAAAGTCGCTGCGGCTTACGGTTTTTCCATAGTTATCGGCGAGGAACTTGCCGACCGCGCTGTTTTTTATCTCCTGATTCATGCGCACCATTGTGCCGAAATACGCGTCAGGATCAAAACCAAAGCATACGCCGTGTTTGGCATATTCGTAGCGTTCCAGGCAGGAGTTACCGCCAGCACCTGGCATAACGCTGTTCAGCTTCGCAGCACCTGAAAGCGACAGTCCGGTTTCGGCGGCAGCGCATTTGCGGCTGGCCTTCACCTCCGGCATGTTCGGGATTGGACGGGTCGCGCAGCCAAAACGCATCCAGCGACGTTCATCCACACCCCGTGCGGCAACAGATTTTGGCAGCCCCGGCCATAATCCGTGCACGGTCAGAAAATCGGTTTTGTTATCACTCTCTTTTTGTAAACGGCACTCTTCGGGCTCGTTGCGGTTACGGTCGGCCATGCTCTGGCAGAACCCGGTTTGCCAGGAAAGAGCCAGAACGTAGCGATCGAAATCGCCATACTGCGTTGCCTTGAGTGGGTCGGCCTGTGCGGAGAATACACAGAGTGCCAGCGCGATTGCGCCAGACGGAATAACGATATCCTTCCTGAACATGTGATTTCCTGATCGAATGAGCATGAATAATTTCTGGAAATTATTAAAGCACAAAAAGCGCCCGCAGGCGCTTTCTGGATATCAGGAATTTAGCTTAAGCTGCGCCGGGTACCAGCACCTGCGTGGCAATAATCACGATAATCAACCCCACAATCACGGGGACGGAGGTGCGTTTGATCACTTCGAAAGGCGAGATTTTTGCCATCCCGGCAACGGCTACAACCACACCCGATACCGGCGAAATGGTGCGACCGAGGTTTGACGCCTGCAGCATGGGGATGGAGAGATAGGCCGGGTTAATGCCTGAGGAGTGAGCCAGTTTCGGGATCATCTCAACGAAGGCGTAGAACGGCGCGTTACCGGAACCGGTGGTCATGGCGGCGAGCATGGTCAGCACCACCAGAACCAGCATCAGGATAATACTGGCCGAGCCGAACGAGGTGGCGATGGAAATCAGGCTCTGAATAAAGCCGATGGTGCTCAGACCCTGGGCGAAGACGCCTGCTGCAACCAGCAGCATAACGACTCCTGCAAACGCATCCGCCATACCGCGATAGGCCACTTCCAGACCCGAGAAGACTTTCTGCGTGTTAAACCCACGCACAAACTCCAGCAGGGCGGCCAGCAGCATGCAGATCACCAGAATGGTGATGATGTGCAGCTGTGGGCCCCATTTACCGTCAAAAATAAGCACGCCAATAATAGGTGTGAACGGCAGAATGGCATAAAACGCCGGCGCGGTGGTGGTGATTTCACTCACGTCCAGCATCTCGTGGCTGATGTTCTCCTTCTTATCGAGATAACGCTGCCAGAAGAAGTGCGCGATGCCCATGCCGACAATGGCGACGATAGAAATGGGCAGCGTGGTTTTGAACGCAAAGTCGATAAGCGACATCTCAGCGGCTTTGGCTGCGAGCACGACATCACCGGAGGTGGGGGAAAGAATAATGGCGGCCGGCGAGGCGCAAATCGCGGCGGCCGCGCCGCGGCTGATACCGACGTTAACCATAATCGGGAACAGGGTGGCCATTAACAGTACGCCCAGACCGGTGGCGGACGACACGGCGAGGGACATCAGGCAGGCAAGGAAATAGGCCGCGACCATCAGCAGATACGGGGAGTTAATGTACTGCAGCGGTTTGGATGCCAGTTTAACCACCATATCATTCGCGCCGATATGGGTCATGTACGCCGCAAAACCGCACAGCATCATGATCATCATACCCAGGTCGCCACCGCGGCTCATGAGCAGGATTTTAATGTATTCAACAATGTCAGTGGCGGTGTAGCCCGTACTGTCTGCGCTGGCCGGTAACACCTGATGGCCCATGATGGCGCTGATAATGAGCAGGGTTAGCCCGCCGACAAATAACACCCCTGTGGCCGAGTAACCTTTAATGATGTAGCGCGCTACACCGACAATGACGACGACTCCGATAAGGAGCTCGATAAACGTAAGCATGGTTTCCCCTGTATCCTTGCTGCCCGAGAGCACAAATAATCAATAAAAAAGAAGGATGAAATGTGCCGAATTAATGTTCTGTCCTTGCTGATTAAAATCAATAAACAGACTACTAAAGAAGATATTAACGGTATTTTTGCCATCGCCCCGGCATTTATCTCATGCGCATATTGACCGGTAGAGATATCACTATATGTCAATTAAATGATAATGGGTTGTTAAATATTTTGTGGGTTTAGATTCGCCGCAGAAAGAAAAGGCAAAAACCCTTTGGGAATTGAGTTTTTAATGGCTGCCGGCAGCCCTCCGGAACGGGCCCTGGAGACCGTCATTGCTGGCGTTGGTGAGGTTGTCCAGCGTATTAAAGCCTAATAAAGGCTTACTTTTTTTGTGCTTATTATGGCGTGAAGGTATGTTCCTCTCAGAATATTCCCAGGAAGAAGTTGATTAATTAGGAATAACGCTGATGCTGTTAAGCTTTGATTAAACTATTTTATGGTAAACTTTGCCTCGAATACTAAGAATGGTAATTGCATTGTGATTGTACGTAATAAATTTTTCCTCATTTTGTTGTTTATTTTTGGGCAGTTAGCATTGTCGTCTGTTGCACACGCCGAGAGCAATGCAACCGATAAAGGCTGGTTCTCCACCTTCACTGATAATGTGTCGCAGACCTGGACTGCGCCAGAGCATTATGACCTGTATGTTCCGGCAATAACGTGGCATGCGCGTTTTGCCTATGACAAAGAAAAGACTGACAAATATAACGAGCGCCCGTGGGGGGCTGGTTTTGGTCAGTCGCGTTGGGACGAAAAAGGGAACTGGCATGGCATCTATCTGATGGCCTTTAAAGATTCCTTTAACAAATGGGAACCGATCGGGGGTTATGGCTGGGAGAAAACCTGGCGTCCGTTAGCCGATGAAAACTTCCATGTGGGGCTGGGCTACACCGCCGGTGTGACCGCACGCGACAACTGGAACTACATTCCGATTCCGGTGCTGCTGCCTCTGGCCTCTATCGGCTATGGTCCGGCAACGTTCCAGATGACCTATATCCCGGGGACATACAACAACGGTAACGTTTACTTCGCCTGGATGCGTTTTCAGTTTTAACTGAAAAAACGTCACGTACTGGTGAAAAAGTGTGCAGTCGTTGATTCCGTTGAGATAAAAAACCGTCAGCAGAAATTAACGCGACTTTAGTCACTTTTTATCAAAGAACCGCTGGACAAAAGGTCCCACAATTGATGTACTGGTACCCGACACAGCATTTGTGTCGTTTTTTAATGTAAAGGTAATTTTGATGTCTAAGATTAAAGGTAACGTTAAGTGGTTTAATGAGTCCAAAGGATTCGGTTTCATTACTCCTGAAGATGGCAGCAAAGACGTGTTCGTACACTTCTCTGCAATCCAGTCTAATGGTTTCAAAACTCTGGCTGAAGGTCAGCGTGTAGAGTTCGAAATCACTAACGGTGCCAAAGGCCCTTCTGCTGCTAACGTAATCGCTCTGTAATTCAGACGCGTCAGCAAGAATTTCAAAACCCGCTCACTGAGCGGGTTTTTTTTCGCGTGGAATCAGCTAAGCAGATACATTTTGAGGAAGCTGGCAACGATCAGCACGCTCAACAACACCACACCTGCGCTCATCAGGTTCTGTTTCATTCTGTCACCCTCGTTCAGTATTGCGTTCAGAGTGACAGAGAAAAATTAAGCCAACATTAACGCAGCGTCTGTTAGTGCGTCGTGGCGGAAGAAAATAGCCAGAATGCGATCCCCGTCATCGCAAAGGAGCCGAGCATATTAATCGCAATGTTCATCAGCGCCCAGCCGACACGCCCTTCCTGAAACAGGAAAACCACTTCCGCCGAGAACGTTGAGAAGGTGGTTAAACCGCCGCAAAAGCCGGTGGTAATCAATAGCTTCCACACGGGATCGATATGCGTCATACGGTTAAACCAGGCCAGCCCCACGCCAATAATGAAAGCACCTATCAGGTTAGCCGCCAGCGTACCCATTGGAATAGCCTGATGCAGGGGATTAAAACGCATACTCAAAAACCACCGCGCAACGCTACCCGTACCCCCACCAATAAAAACGGCTAAAAGTAGTTGTAACACTGTAAATACCTGCTATTTGATGTGTAAGAGTGGCGAGTTTAACGCGGTTTTTGCTGAGGGGACAAATATGTATGTTGCGGTAGGACAGTTTGCGGTTACGCCTGACTGGCAAGAGAATGCAGATAAATGTGTCTCTCTGATGAGGCAGGCCCGCCTGAAAGAAGCTTCCTTGCTGGTGCTGCCGGAGGCGCTGCTGGCAAGAGATGACAACGACCCGGACCTGTCGGTGAAGTCTGCCCAGCCCCTGGACGGCGGATTTTTACAGCACCTGCTGGCGGAAAGTGCGGGCAATGGTTTGACCACCCTCTTTACGGTGCATGTCCCCTCGACGGCGGGACGGGCGGTAAATACCCTCGTGGCCATCCGTGACGGCGCGGTCGTTGCGCGCTATGCCAAACTCCATCTTTATGATGCCTTCAGCATTCAGGAGTCACGGCGGGTGGATCCGGGAGACAGCATCCCACCGCTGCTTGATGTCGATGGCTTTAAGATTGGGTTGATGACCTGCTACGACCTGCGTTTTCCTGAGCTGGCACTTACGCTCGCGTTAAAGGGGGCTGACGTGCTAGTAGTGCCTGCCGCGTGGGTCAAGGGGCCGCTTAAAGAGCATCACTGGGCAACGCTCCTTGCAGCGCGTGCGCTGGATACAACCTGTTATGTTGTGGCCTCGGGGGAGTGCGGCAATAAGAACATTGGGCAGAGCAGGGTGGTGGATCCGCTGGGGGTTACGATAGCCGCTGCGGCGGAGGCCCCGGCTTTGCTGATGACAGAGTTACAGCGGGAGAGGATTACGCTTGCACGGCAGCAATTACCGGTTCTTCGCAACCGTCGGTTTGCGCCACCGCAATTATTGTGATGTTTTTTTCAACAATGCTTGATTCACCTTGTTACAGATTGCTATTGTGTGCACGCGTCAAATGACCGTTAATACAATCAGGTTTTTGGCGCTGAATGCAGCCTGGTTTATGTAAAGAAGGTATCTATGGGTGAGATTAGTATTACCAAACTGCTGGTGGTTGCCGCACTGGTCGTCCTGCTGTTTGGTACCAAGAAGTTACGCACGCTGGGTGGTGACCTGGGTGCCGCCATCAAAGGCTTTAAGAAAGCAATGAACGACGATGATGCGGCTGCGAAGAAAAGCGCCGAGGGTGACATCCCGGCAGAGAAGCTTTCTCACAAAGAGTAACGGCAATGCCTGAGGGCTTGCGAAAAAAAACCGGCTCAAGAGGCCGGTTTTTTTGCATTACTGTAAGTGAATATTACAGTCTTATTTCACTTCTTCGCCTTTTGCCTGCATATCGGCATGGTAAGAGGAGCGAACAAAGGGGCCGCAGGCTGCGTGGGTAAAGCCCATCGCCATCGCTTCGGCTTTCATCTCATCAAACTCATCCGGGCTCACGTAGCGCTGCACGGGCAGGTGGTGGCGGCTTGGCTGCAGATACTGTCCCAGCGTCAGCATGGTCACACCGTGGCGGCGCAGATCGCGCATCACTTCGATGATCTCAGCATTCGTTTCACCGAGACCAACCATCAGGCCTGACTTGGTTGGAATATGGGGATGCGCTTCTTTAAAACGCTCCAGCAGCTTCAGAGACCAGTTATAGTCCGCACCAGGACGTACCTGACGGTAGAGACGTGGCACGTTCTCCAGGTTGTGGTTAAACACGTCTGGTGGCGTCGCGGTCAGGATGTCCAGCGCGCGATCCATACGGCCGCGGAAGTCTGGAACCAGCGTCTCAATTTTGATGTTCGGGCTTTTCTCGCGAATAGCGGTAATGCAGTCAGCGAAGTGCTGAGCACCGCCATCACGCAGATCGTCACGGTCAACGGAGGTAATAACGACATAACGCAGCGCCATATCGGCGATGGTCTGCGCCAGTTTCTGAGGTTCGTTAGCGTCGGGCGCTACCGGGCGGCCATGAGCCACATCGCAGAACGGGCAGCGGCGGGTACAGATGGCACCCAGAATCATAAACGTCGCGGTACCGTGATTGAAACATTCAGCAAGGTTCGGGCAAGAGGCTTCTTCACAGACGGAGTGAAGGCCGTTCTTGCGCATCGCCGCTTTGATCCCCTGGATACGCGAAGAGTCAGCCGGAAGTTTGATTTTCATCCATTCCGGTTTTCTTAACAGCGCTTCGCGCTCTGTAGCCACGTTTTTAACCGGGATAAGGGCCATTTTATCGGCATCGCGGTATTTAACACCGCGTTCCATCACAATGGGTTTACTCATAGCGTGCGTGTTCCAGTTGCGAATATCGAAGGAAAGCGTTTCTATTCAAGGGAATGTTGTATTTATCAACTATTTTTGAACGAACGACAGGCAGTATATCATTGAAACGGTCGGTAAAGCAGCCTGCCAGGTCGCCAATTTGTAAAATAGTTGTTGTTTTGTGCGTTTTGCCCGGCAGGGGGCAGGGGCTTGTGCTGTATCAACCTGTCAGAAGGCCTGGCGGATGACGCGGATAACGTTTTCCAGCACCGGATCGCGCAAGCTGAGTTTGTTGTAATGCAGTGATATCTCGATAGATTCCGCATTGAGCTGGTTGAGAGGAATGCTCTCCAGCGGCCAACATTTACGCAACAAGGTATACAGACGCGAAGGCATGATGCAGAGCATGTCGCTGCTGCCAATCAGGGAGGCAGTGGTGAACATATTGTAACTACTGAAGCTGATTTGGCGTTCCGGGAATATCTCATCAATTCGCTGACGCAGCGCATGGTTGGACTGGCCTTCGGTCATGAAAGACGAATGATCGTAGTTGCGCAGATTTTCAATGGTCAACGGCCCGCTCAGGGCGGGATGCTGCTGGCGGCATACCAGCACCAGGTTATCCGCATACAGGACATGTTGTCCGAGCGCTCGGGCGCTAAAGCTGCCGCTTTCTATAATCAGGTCGGTCTGAAACTGAGCAAGCTGAATATCAGGCTCGTTGAGCGGCACATTTCGCAGCAGGAGCTGGGGAACATGCTCTTTTATCGCCTGAAAAATAGCGGGCATCACCAGCACGCCGACAGACGGGGTACAGCCGATAGTGATGGTTCTCTGTTTGTCATAGCTGCCGGTTAAATCCAGCGCACCCAGAATCGACTCCAGCCCCTGGCTGATGTACTCATGCAGATGGGTGGCGTAGGCCGTCGGCGTAACCCCCTGGCCCTTACGAATAAATAACGGGTCGGGAAATATAGCGCGCAGTTTTTGAATTGACTGGCTTATTGCTGAAGGCGTGAGATTAAGAATTTTCGCAGCATTAACGATACCCTTATGGACATATACTGCCTCAAAAATAGTCAACAAATTGAGATCAATATTACGTAAAGTCCGAAAAATTTGTGGCTTGTCCTCACCACCTGGGTCATTCAGTCGTTTGGCTGGTAAATTATTATACTCCACGCTTTCACTCCGTATACATTCACATTATGAATGATAGTTGAATTTATTTATTATGCTTGTAGAGATTCGTAAAGTGTTGGTTTTGTTTCACTTGTTTATCAAAAACAAACAGTTGTGTGATTATCACGCAAGTTACTTACGCCCTGTATGCAGTTCTGGCTGGAGGCTAAATAATATGTAGCGGTAATATTCGGGCGCTTCGAAAATATAGAATAAGCGGATTATTGTAAAGCGTAAAAGCGGTAAATAAACAGTGGCCCGTCAAATAATCGAGCCATGATGCATGATATATTAAGCAGCGATATATTCGTAAGATGGATTGTTAAGTAGGGCTAAAACGTTCTTCAAAAGCACAGGACGAATATTCTCTGGCGTTGCGCTTTCAACCCACTGGCGCATTTGCGTCATCTCCATTCCGGCGTAGCCGCAGGGGTTTATGCGCTGGAAGGGGGTAAGATCCATATTAATATTCAGTGCCAGCCCATGGAAGGAGCAGCCCTTGCGGATACGCAGCCCCAGTGAGCAAATCTTACTTTCTCCCACATAGACGCCCGGCGCATCGGCACGCGGATGGGCTTCAATACCGTATTCCGCCAGCGTGTTAACCACGGTTTGTTCCAGCAGGGTAACCAGTTCGCGAACGCCGAGCTTTCTGCGCTTCAGGTTCAGCAGAACGTACATCACCTGCTGCCCAGGCCCGTGGTACGTGACCTGCCCACCGCGATCGCTTTGAATTACCGGGATATCACCCGTCATCAATAAATGTTCCGCTTTTCCCGCCTGTCCCTGTGTAAATACCGGCAGGTGTTCGACCAGCCAGATCTCATCAGGGGTGGTGTCATCGCGTGAATCGGTGAAGTCATGCATGGCCTGGGAGACAGGCTCGTAAGGTTGCAGCCCGAGATGACGGACAAGAATTTTATCCTGATACAAAAGGACGTCTCCGAAGACGAGGGACAAAAGGTGAGGGAGAGTATATCACAAGCGGGGAGGCGGGTTACCCGGCAAACCGGGTAACCGCAGAGGGACTACAGCACCATACGAACAATTTCGATATTGCCGAGCTCTTCGTACAGCGTCTCAACCTGCTCAATGTGGGTTGCGGTAATGGTAATGGATACCGAGTGGTAGTTGCCCTTGCTGCTTGGTTTTACTGACGGAGAGTAGTCACCCGGCGCATGGCGCTGTACCACTTCAACCACCTGATCAACCAGCTCAGGTTTCGCCAGACCCATTACTTTGTAGGTAAACGGGGTAGGGAATTCAAGCAGTTCGTTAAGTTTGGTTTTCATGTCAGCTCCGGCGTAACGTCAAAAAGAATAACTCCCACGACAGGTGGGAGTTATCAGGATATCTAGTATATGGGGATCAAAATCACACTTTCAAGTGTTCAATTTTTAGCCAAACCAGTGATGGAACATCAATTTAATGTAATCAATGATTTTGCCGAAGAAATTGCCTTCCGGGATTTCTTGCAAAACAACCAGCGGACGCTGATCGATGGTTTTACCATCCAGCTGGAAGTTGATGGTGCCCACCACCTGGTTTTTCTGCAGTGGCGCGTGCAGCTCAGTGGTGTTCAGCACGTAGCTGGCTTTCAGATCTTTCATGCGACCACGAGGAATGGTCAGGTACAGATCTTTATCCACGCCAAGGGAAGCACGGTCGTTATCACCGAACCAGACTGGCTCAGAAGCAAACTCTTTACCGGCTTTCAACGGGTTCACGGTTTCGAAGAAACGGAAGCCCCAGGTCAGCAGTTTCTTGCTTTCCGTCTCACGACCTTTGAAGGTACGACCGCCCATCACGGCAGAGATCAGACGCATCTGGCCTTCGGTGGCAGAAGCAACCAGGTTGTAGCCAGCTTTATCGGTATGGCCAGTTTTGATGCCGTCAACGTTCAGGCTGTTATCCCACAGCAGGCCGTTACGGTTGGTCTGACGGATACCGTTGAAGGTGAACTCTTTCTCTTTATAGATGGAGTATTCGTTCGGCACGTCACGGATCAGCGCCTGACCAATCAACGCCATATCACGTGCGGAGCTGTACTGACCATCTGCGTCAAGACCATGTACGGTCTGGAAATGGCTGTTCTTCAGACCCAGCGCGGTGACGTAGCTGTTCATCAGACCGACGAAGGCATCCTGGCTTCCTGCGGCGAAATCGGCCATTGCCACGCACGCATCGTTACCGGATTGCAGGTTAATACCACGGATCAGCTGAGAAACAGGAACCTGCATGCCCGGTTTCAGGAACATCAATGATGAACCTTTAAATACCGGGTTGCCGGTAGCCCACGCATCGTTACCGATGGTGACCAGATCCGTTTCTTTGAACTTCCCTGCTTTCATGGCCTGGCCGATAACGTAGCTGGTCATCATTTTGGTCAGGCTGGCCGGATCGCGGCGGGCGTCGGCATTCTGTTCAGCCAGCACTTTGCCAGAGTTGTAGTCGATCAGGATATACGATTCCGCGTCGATTTGCGGAACGCCAGGGATCATGGTCTTGATATTCAGGTCATCGGCATGAGCTGCAGAGAGAGCAGTTGCGCAAAGGGCCGTGGTCAGCGCCATGCGCTGCACAAAACGAGCAGAAAAAGTGGTCTTCATGGTCAGAACAACGACATCCGTGATGGAATTAAAAAAAGTGCCTTACTATAGCAAATGCTATTCAGGCAGGCATCCGACTTTAAGCATGAGTTTGTGAATGTGTTTTACACAAATTGACACTTTGGATGCCGCCAGTTCATTATTTCGCTACAGCGATAAATGATTGTAGTTGGGCTTCATTTTGCAGGCGCTGCTGCAGAGACGCTGCCTGCGATTTGCTGGCAAACGGCCCCATCTGAATACGCCATACTGCGCCGTTTTGCGCAACGCGTCCCGGAACACCAAACTGTTGGCTCAGACGCTGTTGATACTGCTGCGCACGGGCCTGATCGCTTACCGCCCCAACCTGAACCACAAAGCCGCCGCTGGCCGCCGCTGGAGCCGCAACCGGTGTGCTTTGCGCCGTCGCCGGAGCCGTTACGGGCGCAGGCTCTGTGGCAGGAGCGGCAACAGGAGCCGGTGCTGGCGTAGGTTCGCTGCCTTCCAGCACGCCGGTGGCTAACGTTGTCGGTGCGCCAAGGAAGCCGCTACTCTTTACCGGCGCACCCGTCGTGTCGTCACTCTGCAGCGTATCATTGCTGATTGGGCGCACTTCTCCTGCTGGCTGAGAAGGCTCTGCCGGAGAAGAGACGCTTCCCATGCCGCCGTCCAGGTTCGGGCGGTCGGGAAGGGCGTAAGTCTGTTTCGCCACCGTCGTACACGCGGTACCTGGCCCGGAGAGGGTGCCATCCTGCGCCACGATAATCGGGTCAATACGGACTTTGGTATTGTTCGAGGTGTTCAGGCGGTCTGCAGCCGCGCGTGACAGGGATATCACCCGGTCGTTACCGTAGGGACCACGATCGTTAATGCGTACCACGATCATACGACCATTCGCCAGGTTGGTGATACGGGCGTAGCTCGGGACAGGCAGGGTCGGGTGAGCCGCCGTCAGTTGCATCGGATCGAACGCTTCGCCGGTCGCCGTCAGGTTGCTGCCTGGCTCGGCATCATAAATGGCGGCAAAGCCAGCCTGGCTAAAGCGGGAGGGATCCTGAACAATTTTGTAGCTTTTGCCGTCGCGCTCGTAATCCTGATTCGCGCTGGCATTGAGCGGTTCATAAACGGGATCGGCACCGCTGATTTCAACGATCGGGCCATTACAAACCGCAGGCTGCGGCGGCGCGACGGTTGCCTGTTGCTGACCATCATCACTTGTGCAGGCCGCAAGTAAACTTGCCGCAATGCAGATCCCCAGCCACTGCTTACGCATTCCGATCCCCTTATTTTTATACGCTTTTTGACAACATTTTTCTGTGGGTATGGATCGACATCACGATACCAAACCCGGCCATCAACACGATCAGTGCCGAGCCTCCGTAGCTCACCAGCGGGAGCGGGACGCCAACAACCGGCAGAATACCACTCACCATACCAATATTTACGAAGACATAAACGAATAAAATCAGCATCAACCCGCCTGCCATCACGCGGCCAAAGGTGGTTTGCGCACGCGCGGCGATCCACAGCCCTCGCATGATCAACAGCACATACAGCGCCAGCAGAATCAGGATGCCAACCAGGCCCAGCTCTTCCGCCAGAACCGCAAAGATAAAGTCGGTGTGGCGTTCCGGTAAGAACTCCAGCTGGGACTGGGTGCCGTGCAGCCAGCCTTTACCGCGCAGGCCGCCGGAACCGATCGCAATCTTGGACTGAATAATATGATAGCCCGCACCCAGCGGATCGGTTTCCGGATCGAGCAGCATCATGACGCGTTGTCGCTGGTAATCATGCATCAGGAAGAACCAGAGAATCGGGATGAACGCTGCCACCAGCACGACTGCAATGCCAATCAGACGCCAGCTTAAACCCGACAGGAACAGGACAAACAGGCCGGAGAGGGCGATAAGAATCGAGGTGCCGAGGTCAGGCTGCGCCGCAACCAGTAGCGTCGGCAGGAAAATCAGCACCAGCGCAATGGCGGTATTTTTCAGCGAAGGCGGGCAGACGTCACGGTTAATAAAACGCGCCACCATCAAGGGAACCGCTATTTTGGCTATTTCAGAGGGCTGGAAGCGGACAACGCCCAGATCCAGCCAGCGCTGCGCGCCTTTAGAGATGGCCCCAAAGGCATCTACCGCAACCAGCAGCACAATACAGAATATGTACAGATACGGTGCCCAGCCTTCATAGACCCGCGGCGGGATCTGCGCCATGACCACCATAATGACCAGACCCATCGCGATCTGGCCGATTTTGCGCTCCATCATGCCGATGTCCTGGCCGCTGGCGCTCCAGATAACCAGGGCGCTGTAAACCAGCAGAGCCAACAGGATCAGCAGCATGGCTGGGTCGATGTGGATTTTATCCCACAGCGATTTCTTATTTGGATTATCCGTCATGATTATTGGTCCTCCGCCGCAGCGGCGGCCGGGTTTTCAGCCGGCAGTTCGGTGTTGTTATCACCCAGCATAATGTGGTCGAGGATCTGGCGCATGATGGTCCCCACGGCCGGACCTGCGCCGCCGTTTTCCAGAATCATCGCCACCGCAACCTGCGGGTTATCATAAGGGGCAAAGGCCGTCATCAGCTTATGGTCACGCAGACGTTCAGCAATGCGGTGCGCGTTATAGGTTTCATTGGCTTTCAGACCGAAGACCTGCGCAGTACCGGATTTGGCGGCCACTTTATACGGTGTGCCGGCGAAATACTTATGTGCGGTCCCGTTCGGGCGGTTCGCCACGCCGTACATACCGTCTTTGGCAATTTCCCAGTAACCGGAATGAATGTCACCCACCGGGGCCTCATGCGGTTGGATCCACGGCACTTTTTTGCCGTCTTCAACCGTACTTTGCAGCAGGTGCGGAACTTTCACTACGCCATCGTTGATGAGGATCATCATCGCTTTGTTCATCTGAATCGGGGTCGCCGTCCAGTAGCCCTGACCGATACCCACCGGAATGGTATCACCCTGATACCACGGCTTCTTAAAGCGCTTCAGCTTCCACTCACGGGTTGGCATGTTACCGGAACGTTCTTCTGAAAGGTCAACGCCGGTGTAATGTCCATAGCCGAATTTGCTCATCCACTCTGACAGGCGGTCAATGCCCATGTCATACGCAACCTGGTAGAAGAAGGTATCCGCAGATTCTTCCAGCGATTTGGTAACGTTGAGGTGACCATGGCCCCATTTTTTCCAGTCGCGATAGCGTTTTTCAGAGCCTGGTAATTGCCACCAGCCCGGGTCAAACAGACTGGTATTGCGGTTGATGACGCCCGCGCTCAGCGCAGAGACCGCCACGTACGGTTTTACCGTTGACGCTGGCGGGTAAACCCCTTGTGTGGCGCGGTTCACCAGTGGCGTATTCGGGTCATTGAGCAGACCGGAATAGTCTTTGCTGGAGATACCATCGACAAAGAGGTTCGGGTCGTAGCTTGGCATGGACACCATCGCCAGAATGCCGCCGGAACGCGGGTCGGTGACGACAACGGCAGCACGGCTGCCCGCCAGTAAGGTTTCAATATACTGCTGCAGCTTGAGGTCGAGCGTCAGGTAGACGTCATGCCCCGCCTGCGGTGGCACTTCTTTGAGCTGGCGAATGACGCGGCCACGGTTGTTAACTTCAACCTCTTCATAGCCGGTCTGCCCGTGCAGGACATCTTCGTAGTAGCGTTCGATCCCCAGCTTACCGATATCGTGCGTCGCTGCGTAGTTCGCCAGTTTGCCGTCTTTATCGAGGCGTTCAACGTCTTTATCGTTGATCTTGGAAACGTAACCAATGACATGCGTCAGCGCGGAACCGTAAGGGTAGTAGCGACGCTTGTAACCTTTCACTTCCACGCCGGGAAAACGATACTGGTTCACGGCAAAGCGGGCCACCTGGACTTCCGTCAGGTTTGTTTTAACCGGGATTGAGGTGAAACGGTGGGAGCGAGCACGCTCTTTTTTGAACGCGGCGATATCATCGTCGGTCAGATCGACAACGCCTTTTAGCGCTTCAAGCGTATCCTGCACATTATCGACTTTTTCCGGCATCATTTCGATTTGATAAATGGTGCGGTTTAACGCCAGCGGAGTGCCATTACGGTCGTAGATAATGCCGCGGCTGGGCGCGATGGGCACCAGCTTGATACGGTTTTCGTTTGAACGCGTCTGATAATCGGTAAAGCGGACAATTTGCAGATTATAGAGGTTGGCGATCAGCACGCCGGTAAGCAGCAAAATCCCCGTAAAGGCGACCAGCGCCCGGCGCACAAACAGCGCGGACTCAGCCGTATAGTCGCGAAAAGAATTCTGTAGTTTCATCCGCTGCTTAATCTACCCTGGTCAGTCACTACTCGCGGTGATATGGGTGGTTGGTAGTAATGCTCCACGCGCGATACAGGCTTTCTGCCACCAGTACCCGAACGAGCGGGTGGGGAAGCGTCAGCGCGGAGAGAGACCAACTTTGTTCTGCCGCCGCTTTGCAGGCAGGAGATAACCCTTCAGGCCCGCCAATCAACAGACTGACGTCACGACCATCCTGCTTCCAGCGCTCCAGTTCGTGCGCCAGCTGCGGCGTATCCCAGGGTTTACCTGGAATATCGAGGGTGACGATGCGGTTTTTGCCTGCGGCAGCCAGCATCAGCTCTCCCTCTTTATCGAGAATACGTTTGATATCGGCGTTCTTGCCGCGTTTCCCGGCGGGAATTTCCACCAGTTCGAACGGCATGTCTTTTGGAAAACGACGCAGATATTCAGTAAAACCGGTTTGTACCCAGTCCGGCATTTTGGTGCCGACGGCGACCAGTTGCAACTTCACGCATTAACCCCAGAGTTTTTCCAGCTCATACAGGCGACGGCTCTCTTCCTGCATGACATGGACAATCACATCGCCGAGATCGACAACCACCCAGTCAGCGGTCGCTTCACCTTCAACGCCAAGCGGTAACAGGCCTGCTGCACGCGATTCCTGAACAACGTGGTCGGCAATCGAAACAACATGACGCGTTGAAGTACCGGTGCAGATAATCATGCAGTCGGTGATGCTGGATTTACCCTTAACGTCGATAGCGATGATGTCCTGACCTTTCAGGTCATCAATTTTGTCGATAACAAAATCCTGGAGTGCTTTACCCTGCAAGTTTTCCCCCTGGGGTGAATGAGATTGTATAACTATGAATTCGTGGCCAGACAGTATACCTGAACTGACGCCAGTGTCGGGACAAATGTCTCCGGCCGGGCTTTTGAAGGCGGGTATCATCCCACCCTCCGCCTGAGATTGCATCGCCATTTTTGTAAAACAATTTCTGTAAAGCAATGATCGGCGGGAAAGTCTGGCAGCGGAGGATAACAGTATGGCTTAACCTGTCAAGGCAGGATAATCATTACGCCGCTTTTTCATGCGCCCCCGCTATGCGTCTGCGCTTTTCTGATACAACCCATGCGCGTGAATGTAGTCCAGCACAGCTGATGGCAGCAGATCGTCACAGGCTAATCCCTGCTGCAGACGCTCGCGAATGAGGGTCGCAGAAATATCGAACCACGGCGTCTCTGCCAGATAAATCTTCCCGGCAGGCTGGTTGTGCAAGTCTTCAATATTGTCTGTGAGATGCGCCTCAAGCCACTGCTGGTACTGCTCTTCTCGCATAGTCAGCGGATAGCCCGGGCGGCGACAGACAAGCAGGTGGCTGTTTTCCAGAATCGTTTCATACTGGTGCCAGGTGGGAAAATTGAGCAGGGAGTCCTGACCAATAATAAAGGCCAGCGGCGTGTCCGGCCCTTGCTCGGCTCGCCACTCCTGCAGCGTTTGCGACGTCCAGGACGGTGTGTCGCGGCGCAGTTCTCGCTCATCAAGGCTAAAAAGCGGTTTATCCGCGATGGCCAGAGCGAGCATCTCTTTTCTCTGCTCGCTGCTCGCCTCAGGTTGCGGACGGTGTGGCGGCACATTATTGGGCATGATGATTACGCGCTGAAGGCCGATCAGATTCGCCAGAATTTCAACCGGCTTCAGATGTCCGTAATGGACCGGGTCGAAGGTACCACCGTACAGGGCCTGTAAAGAATGCATACTATCCATCGATAAATACGTCTGCCAGCGCCTTATGGCAGAGCAGCAGAGAGAGACTTTCCAGCTCCGCCCAGACCGACTGACCATAATCTTGTTTCAACGTAAGCTCAGCGCGCATCAGAAGCTGCACGGCCTGACGCAGCTGTTCATGACTCAGGCGGTTGATGGCCTCGGTGGTCATCGCCCGACGGTTTTGCCACACCCGATGTTTATCAAACAGCGAACGTAATGGCGTATGTGCAGACTGACGCTTGAGCGTAATCAGCAGTAATAATTCACGCTGAAGAGTGCGCAGCAAAATAACCGGTTCGCTACCTTCCAGACGCAGCTGTTGCAATATATGCAGGGCGCGTTTGCTTTTCGCTGCCAGCAGTGCATCCACCCAGTGGAAGGGCGTAAAGTGCGCGGCATCGTTAACGGCCTGCTCCACGCGTGGCAGTGTCAGCTTACCGTCTGGCCAGAGCAGGGAGAGCCTGTCCAGCGCCTGCGCCAGTGCCAGCAGGTTACCTTCATAGCAGTAGCAGAGGAGCTGGTTTGCGGCGTCGTCCAGCTGAAGATTGCTTTGCTTCGCTCTTGTCGCGACCCATTTTGGCAGATGGGCTTGCTCAGGCGTCTGACAGGTCACCATAACCGCATTGGCCGCGAGCCGGGTAAACCAGGCCGCGTTTTCCTGCGCTTTGGTGAGCTTGTTGCCGCGCACAATAAACAGCAGATCGCTGTGCAGCAGACTGACCAGCGTTGCCAGCTGTTCATTGATGGCCGCGTTAGGGCCATTCTCCGGTAGCAGGATCTGGATGGTCTGGCGCGATGCGAAGAGGCTCATTGCCTGGCAAAGCGAGAAGAGGGCATTCCAGTCGGTGTTGTTATCCAGCTGAACGGTGTGGTGTTCATCAAAGCCCTGACCGGCCGCCGCCTGTCGGACGGCATCCAGGCTTTCCTGAAGTAATAACGGATCGTTTCCGAGAAGCAGATACGCCGCGCGCAGCCCTTCATTGAGCTGCGCGCGGAGTTGTTCAGGATACAGCCTGATCATCAGTTACCCATTGAGGCAGAAACAGGAGGCGTTGTGGCATCCGGTTTTTCGATGATGTCAGAACCCTGTTTCGTTGACGCGGCAACGCCCGGCAGCTTACGGATCAGCTGCTCTGCGGCCTTATCGTACATTTCGTTAATGATAATCTGCTGCTCGGCGTCTTTTGCCAGAGCCGTCTGCGGGTTATCGAAGAACGAACGGTACACTTTCGTGCTGATTGGGTAGATGTCTTTACCCGGGATCAGAACGGAGGCATTAACCGACAGGACCATCTGATACTCTGCGGTACGGCCGTCCTGGAAAATGGACGCCGTGTCTTTGGCTAAGGTTGAGCCCAGAACGCGCAGGGATGGAACATCCTGACGTAACGTCCCTTTCTCAATCAACTCAACATCGTTAAGACGCAGCTGGTTTCGAATTGCCCGGCTGAGTGGACCATTCGGATCCGATGAGTCGAAAATCATCGTTTTCATTTCAGCAGGCACTGCCGTGGTATTGCGCAGATGCCAGCCACAACCAGCGGTGACAAGCACCGCCAGAGATAAGAGTATTGTTGCCAGTTGTCGCACGTTTCCTCCCGCGCTTAGCCAACGACCAGATTCAGCAATTTACCCGGTACGTAGATCACTTTACGTACGGTAACGCCCTCAAGATATTTCGCAACCAGATGTTCCTGGCCTGCGCGTTCGCGAACCTGTTCTTCGGTAGCATCGACCGCCACGGTAATTTTACCGCGAACTTTGCCGTTAACCTGGACCACAACCAGCGTGGTGTTTTCCACCATCGCGGATTCGTCAGCCACTGGCCACGGTGCGTTGTCGATATCGCCTTCGCCTTTCAGCTCCTGCCAGAGGGTGAAGCTGACGTGCGGGGTGAACGGGTTCAACATGCGAACGACGGCCAGCAGCGCTTCACGCATTAAGGCACGATCCTGCTCGCCGTCCTGCGGGGCTTTTGCCAGCTTGTTCATCAGTTCCATAATAGCCGCAATTGCGGTATTGAAGGTCTGACGACGACCAATATCATCGGTCACTTTTGCAATCGTTTTATGAACATCACGACGCAGCGCCTGTTGATCTTCAGTCAGTGCCGCGACGTTCACTGCCGGAGCATCACCCTGAGAGGTGTGCTCGTAAACCAGTTTCCAGACACGCTTCAGGAAGCGGTTAGCCCCTTCAACGCCCGATTCCTGCCATTCCAGGGTCATGTCAGCCGGAGAGGCAAACATCATAAACAGACGCACGGTATCTGCGCCGTAACGCTCAACCATCACCTGAGGGTCGATGCCGTTGTTTTTAGACTTCGACATCTTGCTCATGCCGGTATAAACCAGTTCATGACCTTCGGCGTCTTTCGCCTTCACGATACGACCTTTCTCGTCGCGCTCAACGATCGCGTCAACCGGAGACACCCAGTTACGCTCGCCGTTCGCCCCGACGTAGTAGAAGGCATCGGCCAGCACCATTCCCTGACACAGCAGCTGTTTTGCTGGTTCGTCAGAGTTGACCATGCCTGCGTCGCGCATCAGCTTGTGGAAGAAGCGGAAGTAGAGCAGGTGCATGATGGCGTGTTCAATACCACCGATGTAGATGTCCACAGGCAGCCAGTAGTTTGCTGCATCGGAATCCAGCATGCCTTCCTGATACTGCGGGCAGGTGTATCGCGCGTAGTACCATGACGATTCCATAAAGGTATCAAAGGTGTCAGTTTCACGCAGCGCTGGCTGGCCGTTAACGGTCGTTTTTGCCCACTCAGGATCGGCTTTGATTGGGCTGGTGATACCGTCCATGATCACATCTTCCGGCAGGATCACCGGGAGTTGATCTTCTGGCGTTGGCATCACGGTACCATCTTCCAGCGTCACCATTGGGATAGGTGCTCCCCAGTAGCGCTGGCGAGAGACCCCCCAGTCGCGCAGGCGGTAATTGACTTTACGCTCACCGACGCCCAGCGACGCTAACTTGTCGGCAATCGCGTTGAAGCCATCTTCAAAGCTCAGACCGCTGAATTCACCCGAGTTGAACAGCGTGCCTTTTTCGGTCAGGGCTTGTGCGGAGAGGTCTGGTTCAGAACCATCAGCCGCGAGGATGACAGGCTTGATGGTCAGGCCATATTTGGTGGCAAATTCGTAGTCACGCTGATCGTGGCCTGGAACGGCCATGACGGCGCCTGTGCCGTACTCCATCAGCACGAAGTTGGCTGCCCAGACAGGGATTGCTTCGCCCGTCAGGGGATGGATAGCCTTAAAGCCGGTATCAACGCCTTTCTTCTCCATCGTCGCCATGTCGGCTTCGGCCACTTTGGTGTTGCGGCACTCGTCGATGAAGGCCGCCAGTTCCGGGTTGTTTTCCGCGGCTTTCTGCGCCAGCGGGTGGCCAGCGGCCACGGCCAGATAGGTCGCACCCATGAAGGTGTCCGGACGGGTAGTGTAGACGGTCAGGGTCCGATCGTCGTTCTCAACGTTGAAAGTGATCTCCACGCCTTCTGAACGGCCGATCCAGTTACGCTGCATGGTCTTGACGGTATCAGGCCAGTGATCCAGATTATCCAGATCGTTCAGCAGCTCGTCAGCGTAGGCGGTGATTTTGATAAACCACTGCGGGATCTCTTTACGCTCAACTTTGGTATCACAACGCCAGCAGCAGCCGTCGATAACCTGCTCGTTCGCCAGTACGGTCTGGTCGTTCGGGCACCAGTTAACGGCAGAGGTCTTCTTGTACACCAGGCCTTTTTTGTACAGCTCGGTGAAGAATTTCTGCTCCCAGCGGTAGTATTCCGGGGTGCAGGTTGCCAGCTCGCGGCTCCAGTCATAGCCAAAGCCCAGCATTTTGAGCTGGTTTTTCATGTACGCGATGTTGTCGTACGTCCAAGGGGCAGGTGCCGTGTTGTTTTTGACCGCCGCGCCTTCTGCAGGCAGACCAAACGCATCCCAGCCGATTGGCTGCAGGACGTTTTTGCCGAGCATACGCTGATAGCGGGCAATCACATCACCAATGGTGTAGTTACGCACGTGGCCCATGTGTAGTCGACCAGAAGGATAGGGAAGCATCGACAGGCAGTAATACTTCTCTTTGCTCTCGTCTTCGGTTACTTCAAAGGTGCGCTTCTCGTCCCAGTGTTGCTGGACTTTTGATTCTATCTCTTCCGGGCGGTATTGCTCTTGCATGGCAGCCAGTGGTCCTGTTTTCAATACAGCTACAAATGTAGCCAATGGATGTGGTAATTCAGATCCGCATAGCATAGCCCAAACGCCCGCGCCAAAACAGCCTTTCGCACAAATGCGCGCGTGAGGAATTTGTCGGGTCTGTGGTTCACCTGGCAAAGCGGTGGCGAAATAAGGTCTATTATTAGAGTCAGTTACTTACCCGGGAGGCAAAATGATGAACAAGGTTGCTCAATTTTACCGAGAACTGGTGACAACACTGACGGAACGGCTGCGTAATGGCGAGCGTGATATCGATGCGCTGGTGGAACAGGCGCGGGCCCGCGTGACGCAAACGGGTGAGTTAACGCGAACCGAAGTGGAAGAGGTGACGCGCGCCGTACGCCGCGACCTGGAAGAGTTTGCGCGAAGCTACGAAGAGAGTCAGAACGAGGTTACCGACAGTGTCTTTATGCGGGTAATTAAAGAAAGCCTGTGGCAGGAGCTGGCGGATATCACCGATAAAACGCAGCTGGAGTGGCGTGAAGTCTTTCAGGATCTCAACCACCACGGGGTCTATCACAGCGGAGAAGTGGTCGGGCTGGGGAATCTGGTGTGCGAGAAATGCCATCACCACATTGCAGTCTATACGCCGGATGTGTTGCCGCTGTGTCCAAAGTGCGGACACGATCAGTTCCAGCGTCGGCCGTTTGAGCCCTAGGTAAAAGCCGCCCTCTCTCTGCAGGTCAGAGGGAGGGCATCATGCCGCAGAGCAGTTTACCATGCCCGGCGGCCATCGCTTACCGGGCCTGACTGTAATAGTTGAGTCTTTCCGCCAGCAAATCCACGAACGCTTCACGGTCGATATCCACCATCAGCGTGGTGTTGGGTTGATTGCCCGTCAGCGAATAGTAGTCCACTACCGTCATACCCTGAGTGTATTTCCCCTGGGTTTCCACGCCTACCCACCGTTCTACCGTGGTAAACATCTCCGGTTTGAGCAGCCAGGCAATGGTGCACGGATCGTGCAGCGGCGCGCCGTGAAAACCCCATTTCGCGGCTTTGTGATACTCCATAAAGAAGTCCAGCAACTCTGCGACGGTTGTCGCCACCGGGTTGCCAATGGCACGAAAGCGCGCAATGTCGTGCGCCATTATTTGTGCGCGATGGGTGACGTCCAGGCCGGCCATGACAATCGGCAGGCCAGACTGGAAGATAATCTCTGCGGCTTCCGGATCGACAAAAATGTTGAACTCCGCCGCTGGCGTCCAGTTCCCGAGTCCCATTGCGCCGCCCATGATCACGATTCGGGCGATTTTACTGTGCAATTCCGGATGGCTGTTCAGCAGCAGCGCAACGTTGGTTTGCGGGCCGGTGGCCACCAGCGTGACCGGTTCCGCGCTTTCACGCAGCACTTTCGCCATCAGCTCTACGGCGGTGCAGGGTTGCGCTTCAAACCCCGGTTCGGGCAGTGCCGGGCCATCCAGCCCACTTTCACCGTGCACGTTGTCGGCAATGATCAGATCGCGCATAAGCGGTTTGACGGCACCACCGGCGACCGGAATATCGGTGCGTTTGAGCAACGTCAGCATACGCAGGACGTTACGCAGCGTTTTCTCCGGGGTCTGGTTTCCGGCAGAGGACGTAACGGCTTTGACGTCCAGTTCAGGGGAGGCAAGTGCAAGGACGAGGGCGATCGCGTCATCATGACCCGGGTCGCAATCGAGAAGGATAGGTTGTGCCATAGCGTGCTCCATACGTAGCATTATTTTGTGACAAGGTTAACGCTGCAATGTGACGCCGACGAGAAGAAGAGAGCTAAAGCGTGAAGCAGTGCGCAATCCGCAGATTGCGCACCGGGGAGATTAGTGCAGGATTTTGGCGAGGAAGTCTTTTGCTCGCTCGGATTTAGGATTGGCGAAGAACTCTTCTTTCGGCGAGTCTTCAACAATCTTCCCTTCGTCCATGAAGATCACGCGGTTCGCCACTTTGCGGGCAAAGCCCATTTCGTGGGTCACCACCATCATCGTCATCCCTTCGTGCGCCAGCTCAACCATTACGTCCAGCACTTCGTTGATCATCTCGGGATCGAGAGCGGAAGTCGGTTCATCAAACAGCATGGCGACCGGATCCATACACAGGGCCCGGGCAATAGCCACACGCTGCTGCTGACCGCCAGAGAGCTGCGCCGGGAATTTATCAGCATGCGCAGAGAGCCCCACGCGTTCCAGCAGCTTCAGACCTTTATCGCGCGCGAGCTTTTTATCGCGTTTCAGCACTTTTACCTGCGCCAGCGTCAGGTTCTCAATAATGGAGAGGTGCGGAAACAGCTCAAAGTGCTGGAACACCATGCCGACGTGGGAACGCAGCTGAGCAAGGTTGGTTTTCCTGTCATTGACTTTGGTGCCATTGACGAGGATCTCACCTTGCTGCACCGGCTCCAGGCCGTTAACGGTTTTGATCAGCGTGGATTTACCAGAGCCGGATGGCCCACATACCACCACCACGTCACCTTTTTTCACTTCGGTTGAGCAGTCGGTCAGCACCTGAAAGTGCCCATACCATTTAGAAACATTTTTCAGGGAAATCATTATACAGTCCTTTTCTTCAGCCAGCTGACCAACAGCGACGCGCTTAAACTAATCACAAAATAGACGCCACCCGCGAAGAGCACCATTTCGACCTGCGTACCATCACGTTCACCGATGGTAGACGCGGTACGGAAGAAGTCTGCCAGGCTCAGTACGTAGACCAGAGAGGTATCCTGGAACAGTACGATGCCCTGGGTCAGCAGGAGGGGAACCATGGCGCGAAACGCCTGCGGCAGAATAATGAGCTGCATGGATTGCCAGTGCGTCATCCCCAACGCCAGCGCGGCGCTGGACTGCCCACGAGAAATACTCTGAATACCCGCTCGGATAATCTCTGAATAGTAAGCAGCCTCAAACATTGAGAACGCGACCATCGCGGAGATCAGGCGGATATCGGTTTTCGGCGACAGCCCCAGCACGTTTTGCAGAAAGCCGGGAACAATCAGGTAAAACCACAGCAGTACCATCACCAGTGGGATGGAGCGGAAAACGTTAACGTAGGCTGTGGCAAACCAGGCGAACGGTTTAAAGGCCGACAGGCGCATGACCGCCAGCAGGGTGCCCCAGACGATACCCACCACAATAGCAATCACGGTGATTTTTAAGGTGATCAGCAGGCCATCCAGCAGGTAAGGCATGGATGGAACGATAGAACTCCAGTCAAATTCGTACATTATTTGCCCCCCAGATTGCCCGGCAGGCGGATTTTGCGTTCAACCAGGTTCATCACCAGCATGATGAAAGTGTTAATCAGAACATAGGCGAGTGTGATCGCCGTGAAGGATTCCCACGCGTGAGCGGAATAATCCAGCAGCTTGCCCGCCTGTGCGGCCATATCCACCAGACCGATGGTCGAGGCGATGGCCGAGTTTTTCACCAGGTTCATCATCTCAGACGTCATCGGTGGAACAATGACGCGGTAAGCGTTAGGCAGCAGTACGTAGCGGTAAGTTTGTGGCAGCGTCAGGCCCATCGCCAGGCCAGCATTTTTTTGTCCGCGCGGCAGTGACTGAATGGCGGCACGCACCTGCTCGCAAACGCGCGCGGCGGTGAAGAGCCCCAGACAGAGCATGGAGGAGACAAAGAACTGCACGTTCGGATCCAGTTCTGACTTAAACCACATGCCAATATTTTCCGGCAGCAGTTCCGGGACGACCAGATACCAGGTGAAAAATTGCACAATCAGCGGAACGTTACGGAACAGTTCCACATACAGGGTGCCGAGAGATGAGAGAAAACGGTTAGGCACGGTGCGCAAAATACCGAACAGTGAACCGACAAGAAACGCGATAATCCACGCCGTGATCGATAAGGCGACGGTAACCTGAAAACCGCTCCACAGCCAGCCAAGATAGGTGGTGTTGCCGAACGGGGCTTGTTGCAGGAATATGCCCCAGTTCCAGTCTATTGACATAATAAACTCCAGAAAAAAAAGGGTAGCAGCGCTACCCTCGAAGATTGGTGAGAAGCTCATTTTTCGCGCTGAGTGGGGAACGACCACTCAACGTATAGTCTGTCCATGCTTCCCGACAATCGAGAGGGCAGGAGATCCCGCCCCTGTTGTTCTAATTAGTTAAGAGCCTTGTCGTTTGGTGATTTGAACAGCGCTTTCATGTCGTCAGACAGTTCGAAGTTCATGTTAAGATTTTTGGGTGGAATCGGGTTCTTGAACCATTTATCGAACCATTTTTCCGCTTCACCTGAGGTCTGAACCTGAGCGATGGTGTCATCGATCAGCTTCTTGAACTGCGGATCGTCTTTACGCAGCATACAGCCGTACGCTTCTTTAGATTGCGCCGTGCCGACGATATCCCAGTTGTCTGGTTTCTTCGCTTTTGCACGTTCGCCTGCCAGCAGGGCATCATCCATCATAAACGCCACAGCACGGCCACTTTCCAGGGTACGGAAAGAGTCGCCATGATCTTTCGCGCTGATGATGCGCATATCCATTTTCTTCTCGTCGTTCAGCTTGTGCAGCAACACTTCGGAAGTGGTACCGGAGGTAACAACAACGGCTTTGCCTTTCAGGTCCGCAAAGTCTTTGATCTCGCCGCCTTTCTTGGTCAGCAGGCGGGTGCCCACGACGAAGATGGTGTCAGAGAAGGCAGCCTGTTTCTGACGCTCAAGGTTGTTGGTGGTGGAACCGCACTCAAAATCGAACGTGCCGTTTTGCAGCAGTGGAATACGGTTTTGTGAAGTGATTGGAATCAGCTTCACCTGCAGGTCAGGTTTGTTCAGCTTTTTCTTCACAGCTTCAACGATAGCGTTGGAGTAATCCTGTGAATAGCCCACGACTTTTTGCGTGTTGTCGTAGTAAGAGAACGGGACAGAAGATTCACGGTGGCCGACCACGATCACGCCGTTTTTGGCAATCTTGTCGAGAGTGCTCCCGGCAGCCGGAGCATCTTCAGCGTGAACGACGCTTGCCGACATCCCCATAACCAGCATTGCTGTGGCCAGTTTACGTAATTGCATACCCAACTCCTTTCTTATCAGCGCCAGTGACGCATTGATACCCATTGTGATGTTGTTATATCTCGCGCTATGCGAGTGCAGTGTTATGCAAGCTTGTTAACATTTAGTCTGGCTTAATGTAAAGATTTTGCTGCGTTATTGTTTATTTTTGCGAAGCGCGCCGCACCAATCAGAGGCAAATATCTCTCGTTGCACCGTTTCGGTGCTACCGGTGATCTACGCTGGTGCGACGAAGTTGCATGTTAAGCCAAACTGCGTTTACGTGGGGAAATAAAGCAAGAGACGTGCCAGAAATGCCCTCTCCCAACGGGAGAGGGGAAGGGAGGGGAAATTATCGACGACGCTGACGCAAGCTCATCAGCACCGCGCCAAATCCGAACAGCGCGGTCAGGATCCACAGCGGCCAGTTGCCGGTGCGGGCATAAGGCGTCAGGCCCGTCGCAGGCGTGACGTTGGTCGTCAGCACTTCACGGGTGAATTGCGGGATCATGGCCTGGATTTCGCCCTGCGGGCCAATCACGGCGGTAATGCCGTTGTTGGTGCTACGCAGCAGCGGGCGCGCCAGCTCCAGGGAGCGCATCCGCGCCATCTGGAAGTGCTGCCACGGGCCAATCGACTTACCAAACCAGGCATCGTTGGAGATAGTCAGCAGGAAGTCAGTGTCCGGACGGAAGTTATCGCGCACCTGCTCGCCGAGGATAATTTCGTAGCAGATGGCCGCCGTCAGGGCAAAACCGTGCGCATGCAGCTGGGGCTGAACGTACGGGCCACGGCTGAATGAGGACATCGGCAGGTCAAAGAACGGTGCTAACGGGCGCAGAATGGACTCCAGCGGTACAAATTCGCCAAACGGTACCAGGTGATTCTTGTTATACCGGTCAGTGGAGTTGTAGCTGTATTCGCTGTCTTTACCCAGTGTAATAATGGTGTTGTAGGTGTCATAGCGGTTCTGCTGATTCAGACGCGCATCGACAATCCCGGTAACCAGCGTACTGCCGCGAGCCAGCAGTAGATCGTTCATCATGTTCAGGAACGGCTGCTGGTTAATTTCCAGATCCGGAATCGCCGACTCTGGCCAGATGATGAGCTGCGATTTACCCATGACCGCCTCGGTGGCGTTAGCGTAGATCTTCAGCGTGTTCAGCAGCTCTTTCTCGTCCCATTTCATTGACTGAGGGATATTCCCCTGCACCATTGAAACCTGCGTGGTGCGCTCTGGCACCAGGCTGTACCACTGGATATAACGCAGTGGGAAAGGCAGGGCAAACAACACCAGCGCCACGACCAGCGTCTTCCAGTTATGTGTGACCAGCGCCAGGACCAGCAGTCCGCTCACCACCATCAACAGGAAGTTAATCGCTTCAACGCCCATTACCGGAGCAAGCCCCTTTAGCGGGCCATCAATCTGACTGTAACCGAACTGCAGCCACGGGAAGCCAGTCAGTACCCAGCCGCGAAGGAACTCGGTAATTTGCCAGACAACCGGCGCAGCAATGGCAACGCGCAGCCAGGTGGTTTTTGGCCACAGGCGAGAAAGGATACCCGCGAACAGACCGGTATAGAGCGAGAGATAAGCGGCCAGCAGTACCACGAGGAAGACGTTAACGGGTCCTGGCATACCGCCAAACTGAGCGATGCTGACATAGACCCAGTTGATGCCGGAGCCAAACAGCCCCAGTCCCCAGAAGTAGCCAATCGCTGCCGCCTGGACGGGACGACGATTCAGGGTTAAACCCTGAAGTCCCATCAGGGAGAGAATGGCTGCAGGCCAGATATCGTAAGGAGAAAAAGCCAGCGTTCCGCTGGCTCCGAGTAACAGCGCCAGCAGCAAACGTACGCGCTGGCGTTCAAGTAATGGGGCAAATGCCATTTACATTAATCTTCCAGTTTTGGCACCGGTGAGTCGTCCGGCGTTCTGACGTGAACCTGTATAATACGTCGGCTGTCGGCCATTGCCACTTTGAACTGGTAACCGTCGATGTCAACGGTCTCGCCGCGTGCCGGAAGGTGGCCAAAGGCCTGCATCACCAGCCCGCCAATAGTATCGACCTCTTCATCGCTGAAATGGGTACTAAAGGCGTCGTTAAAGTCCTCAATCGAGGCCAGCGCACGAACGGTCCAGGTGTGACGGCTAAGCTGACGGAAGTCGATATCTTCTTCTTCGTCATACTCATCTTCGATTTCGCCCACGATCAGCTCAAGGATATCTTCGATCGTGACGAGACCGGAAACGCCACCAAATTCATCAATAACAATCGCCATGTGGTAGCGCTGAGAGCGAAACTCTTTCAGCATCCGATCCACACGTTTACTTTCCGGCACAACCACGGCCTGGCGTAACACTTTTTCCATGCTGAAGGCTTCGGCATCGCTGCGCATAAACGGCAGCAGATCTTTCGCCATCAAAATCCCTTCAATGTGATCTTTGTCTTCGCTGATGACCGGGAAACGCGAGTGTGCGGATTCGATGATCACATCGAGGCACTCGTCCAGAGTCTGGTTACGTTTCAGGGTGATCATCTGCGAGCGGGGGATCATGATGTCGCGAACGCGCTGGTCGGCGATGTCCATTACCCCTTCGAGCATTTCGCGCGTATCTTCATCGATAAGGTCGTTTTGCCCGGAATCACGAATCAGCTCCAGCAGTTCGTCACGGTTTTTAGGTTCGCCGTGGAAAAGCTGGTTCAGAATGAGGGAGAAAAATCCCTTTTTGGTGTTTGTCGTGTCGCTACTGTGTGAATTGTCGTCGCTCATGGCGTTTGTTAAGGGTTCTCTTGTTAGTTCAACGTTTACCGCCGCGCTATTTCCCTACGCGGCGGCATGTTAGTCAGTCGGTCGACTGACTATTCTTTCTCGGCAATGTACGGATCCTCATAGCCCAGAGCAAGCATTATCTCTGTCTCGAGGGACTCCATCTCTTCCGCTTCGTCATCTTCAATATGGTCGTAGCCGAGCAGATGCAGGCTGCCGTGTACCACCATATGCGCCCAGTGGGCTTCCAGCGGTTTTTGCTGCTCTTTAGCTTCCTGTTCCACGACCTGGCGGCAGATGATCAGATCGCCCAGCAGCGGCATCTCAATTCCCGGTGGGGCTTCGAAGGGGAAAGAGAGCACGTTGGTCGGCTTATCTTTCCCGCGGTAGGTCAGGTTAAGCTCATGGCTTTCGGCTTCATCCACCAGACGAATCGTGACTTCTGATTCTTCCTGAAACGGGGGGATAACCGCATCCAGCCATGTCTGAAACTGCGCCTCTTCTGGCAAGCCGGAATTATCGTCACATGCCAGTTGTAAATCGAGGATCACCTGACTCATTTTTGTTCTTGCTCCTGCGCTTCGCGCTTACGTTCTGCGGCCAGTTCGGCCTTACGCTTCTGATCTGCTTCTTCCCATGCTTCATAAGCGTTAACGATGCGCGCCACAACCGGGTGACGGACCACGTCTTCGCTGTGGAAGAAGTTAAAGCTGATTTCGTCGACGTCGGCCAGCACTTCAATGGCATGGCGCAGACCCGATTTGGTGCTGCGCGGCAGGTCAATCTGCGTGACGTCACCGGTAATGACCGCTTTTGAGTTAAAGCCGATACGTGTCAGGAACATTTTCATCTGTTCGATGGTGGTGTTCTGGCTTTCATCGAGAATAATGAATGCATCATTCAGCGTACGGCCGCGCATATAGGCGAGCGGGGCAACTTCAATCACGTTACGCTCAATCAGCTTCTCAACTTTCTCAAAGCCGAGCATCTCGAACAGTGCGTCGTATAACGGACGAAGGTAAGGGTCAACCTTCTGGCTCAGATCGCCTGGCAGAAAGCCCAGTTTTTCACCCGCTTCCACCGCCGGACGGGTCAGCAGGATGCGACGAATCTCCTGACGTTCAAGCGCATCAACCGCCGCGGCAACGGCCAGATAGGTTTTACCCGTACCCGCCGGGCCCACACCGAAGGTGATGTCATGGTCGAGAATGTTGGCGATGTACTGCGCCTGGTTTGGCGTACGCGGCTTAATGACGCCACGTTTGGTCTTAATATTGATGGCCTTGCCATAGTCCGGCACACTTTCTGCGCTTTGCTCAAGCACGCGCGCCTCTTTGATCGCGAGGTGGATCTGTTCTGGCTCGATATCCTGTATTTCACCGCGCATTGGGGCGGTATCCACATACAGGCTACGCAGAATATCCGCAGCGGCGTTGACGCAGAGAGGGCGTCCGGTGAGTTTGAAAAGATTATCGCGACGATTGATTTCGATACCCAGACGTCGCTCCAGTTGTTTGATGTTGTCATCAAACGGCCCGCACAGGCTCAGCAGGCGAGCGTTGTCTGCTGGCTCAAGGCTAATTTCACGCGTATCTATGTTCAAACTGTTCCTCTTTGATTGTTTAACTGACCCGGTGCCACCTGGCGTAATAAAACGGTCATTACCGAAATTATTCACGCCATAGAATAAAGGCGCAAGCGTTGCGGAAGATATTGGGGGCGATGAGAGGAAATACAAGGCCTGCCGAACCGGCAGGCCGGATGGCGTTATGGCTGGTAAATACCGACGCCAGCGTCGCTTTCTTTGCGGGTGCGGGACATGACGGATTCCGGCGACTGTGCGATGCGCAGACCCATTTCGTCTTCGGTACGGACCACTTTTGCGCGCAGGGAGTTGGTCAGCACGTCGACAATCTCCACGTCCACAAATTTACCGACCATGTCTGGCGTGCCTTCAAAGTTCACGACGCGGTTATTTTCGGTGCGTCCTGACAGCTCCATAATGCTCTTACGGGAAGTGCCTTCCACCAGAATACGCTGGACGGTGCCGACCATGCGACGGCTCCAGGCGTTGGCCTGCTGGTTGATACGCTCCTGCAGAATATACAGACGCTGCTTTTTCTCTTCTTCCGGCACATCGTCGACCATATCGGCCGCAGGAGTACCTGGACGCGCTGAGAAGATAAAGCTGTAGCTGACGTCAAAATTCACTTCGCCAATGAGCTTCATCGTGCGCTCAAAGTCATCCGTGGTTTCGCCCGGGAAGCCAACGATAAAGTCGGAGCTAATCTGGATGTCAGGACGGGCTTCACGCAGCTTGCGGATGATGGATTTGTACTCCAGTACCGTATGTGGACGTCCCATCAGGTTCAGCACGCGGTCGGAACCGCACTGAATCGGCAGATGCAGGAAGCTCACCAGCTCTGGCGTGTCGCGATACACATCAATGATGTCATCGGTAAATTCCATCGGGTGGCTGGTGGTGAAGCGAAGGCGGTCGATGCCGTCGATCGCGGCCACCAGGCGCAGCAGTTCTGCAAAGCTGCCGGTGGTACCGTCGTAGTTCTCGCCGCGCCAGGCGTTGACGTTTTGGCCCAGCAGATGAATTTCACGCACACCCTGTGCCGCCAGTTGCGCCACTTCAAACAGAATGTCGTCGGTCGGACGGCTCACTTCTTCGCCGCGGGTATACGGTACGACACAATAGGTGCAGTACTTGTTACAGCCTTCCATAATGGAGACGTAGGCTGTTGGACCATCCGCGCGTGGTTCTGGCAGACGGTCAAATTTTTCGATTTCCGGGAAGCTTACGTCAACCACCGGGCGGCGATTCTCGCGAACGGCGTTGATCATCTCCGGCAGACGGTGCAGCGTCTGCGGGCCAAAAATAATATCAACATAGTGAGCACGCTGGCGGATCAGTTTGCCTTCCTGCGAGGCCACACAGCCACCCACGCCAATGATCACATCGGGTCTTTTGCGTTTGATAAGCTTCCAGCGGCCCAGTTGATGGAACACCTTCTCCTGCGCCTTCTCACGGATCGAACAGGTATTGAGCAGCAACACGTCCGCTTCGTTCGCGTTGTCAGTCAGTTGATACCCGTGCGTGGCATCCAGCAGATCGGCCATCTTGGATGAATCGTATTCGTTCATCTGACAGCCCCAGGTTTTTATATGGAGTTTTTTTGTCATCGACTTGCTCATGCTCAGGAATGCAGGGCGCGTATTGTAATGCTTTGCTGCGGTTGTGACCAGTATGAAGGTTGTCAACCTCAAGACCGAAAAAATCCGGTAAACTTAAGGTATATACCATTAAGGATAATTGACCATGACTCTCCAACAAACCGAAATTGCCGTTGTCGGCGGCGGTATGGTCGGCGGCGCACTCGCGCTGGGGCTGGCGCAGCAGGGATTTGAGGTGACGGTTATCGAGCAGGCTGCCCCTGTTGCGTTTGACCCGACGGCAAAGCCGGATGTGCGAATTTCAGCTATCAGCGCTGCCTCTGTCGATCTGCTGCGCGGGCTGGGCGTCTGGGATGCCGTGCTCGGGATGCGCGCGCACCCTTACAGCCGTCTCGAAACCTGGGAGTGGGAGAATGCGCATGTCGCGTTTGATGCCGCTGAACTGAAGCTGCCCCGCCTGGGTTATATGGTGGAAAATACGGTCCTCCAGCTGGCGCTCTGGCAGGCCCTGGAGGCGCATCCGAAAGTGGCGCTGCGCGTCCCGGCGTCACTTAAAGCACTGCATCCCCACGAAGGCGGGTATTTGCTTGAGCTGGATAAGGGTGATGAGCTGGCCGCGAGGCTGGTTGTCGGAGCGGATGGTGCCAACTCACAGGTCAGGCAAATGGCAGGAATTGGCATTCATGCCTGGCAGTACCAGCAGGCGTGCATGTTGATCACCGTGCAGTGTGAGAATGACCCGGGTGAGAGCACCTGGCAGCACTTTACCCCGAATGGACCGCATGCCTTTTTACCGTTGTTTGATCGCTGGGCGTCGCTGGTGTGGTATGACAAACCGGCGCGCATTCGTCAGTTGCAGGGGCTTTCAATGGAGCAGTTGCAGCGAGAGATCCATCAGCACTTCCCACGCCGTCTGGGCAACGTCATGCCGGTTGCCGCCGGGGCGTTTCCGCTTACCCGTCGCCATGCGTTGCAGTATGCCCGTGCAGGGCTGGCGCTGGTGGGGGATGCGGCACACACCATTCACCCGCTGGCGGGGCAGGGCGTGAACCTGGGATACCGTGACGTTGAGGCTTTACTGGATGTGCTGGGCAATGCGCGCGCTCATGCGGAGGCCTGGGCCAGCCATCCGGTACTGAAACGTTACCAGACGCGGCGTATGGCGGATAACTTTATCATGCAGTCGGGGATGGATCTGTTTTACGCCGGGTTCAGTAACGATCTTGGTCCGGTGCGCATTCTGCGTAACATTGGGTTGATGGCGGCGGAGCGTGCCGGTGGGCTGAAGCGTCAGGCACTGAAGTATGCGTTAGGCCTTTAATCTGAGTGCCTTCTCCTGCGGGAGAGGGCTTTCGGATGCGGTACATAATCCAACAAAAACAAAAAAGCCCGCAGAGCGGGCTTTTTTGTTACTAAGTGGCTGGGGTGCAGGGATTCGAACCCCGGAATGCTGGTATCAGAAACCAGAGCCTTACCGCTTGGCGACACCCCAATTGCGTTAAACAATGTGCTTAACGACTTTTTAAATTGGCTGGGGTACGAGGATTCGAACCTCGGAATGCCGGAATCAGAATCCGGTGCCTTACCGCTTGGCGATACCCCAACAATTTTTTCTCGTCTACCGAATCATTCGACAGATGATTAATTTGGTGGCTACGACGGGATTCGAACCTGTGACCCCATCATTATGAGTGATGTGCTCTAACCAACTGAGCTACGTAGCCAGTACTGCAATCTTCGATGGCTGGGGTACCTGGATTCGAACCAGGGAATGCCGGTATCAAAAACCGGTGCCTTACCGCTTGGCGATACCCCAATACCGCGGAGAACCGCAAAATCGAAGAAATATGGCTGGGGTACCTGGATTCGAACCAGGGAATGCCGGTATCAAAAACCGGTGCC
>NZ_JBDKEE010000198.1:0-237 GCF_051130085.1 Enterobacter sp. PTB | reverse complement strand
TTTGAGGATATCCGACGGTCATATCCGCTCTGATAATCGGCACGTGCAACATCAGGGCCACCATGAACCGGGTTTAACTGTTATCACCAGGACGAGACATCATCATGACACCAGATACCCCTGAACGTCTGCTGGATGGCGGAACCCCGGGCATCCTGAACGCCTCAGCCAGGGCTAAGGCTGCCGCAGAACTGGAACAAAAAGGCAATTATGGCGAAGCTGCCCGATGGTGGCGGA
>NZ_JBDKEE010000197.1:0-237 GCF_051130085.1 Enterobacter sp. PTB | reverse complement strand
AGCAGAACAGCCCGCTGCTGTGCCCGGATGTCGATGTACGGATGGTGGCGGAGGTCATTGCCGACTGGACCGGTGTGCCGCTCTCCTCATTAATGAAAGACGAACAGACGGAGCTGCTGCATCTGGAAACCCTGTTACAGCAGCGTGTGGTGGGCCAGGACACCGCGCTCACCGCTATTGCGCAGCGCCTGCGGGCGTCAAAAACCGGACTGACGCCGGAGAACGGTCCGCAGGGCG
>NZ_JBDKEE010000196.1:0-237 GCF_051130085.1 Enterobacter sp. PTB | reverse complement strand
CCTGCTCATCGGGAAAAGCGTCCGTATGCACTATCTGGACAATCCCGGTCAGCGGCTGGCGGGGGCGAAGTTGTCTGAGCACCGATAAGACGTTTTCATCCGGCGGCAACTGCGCATCGCCCCCGTAAACCAGCAGACACCCCTCCGCTTCCTGCCAGCGTTCACTGCTTAGACGGGGAGCGGCGCTCTCCGTATCTTCCGGACTCCCCGTCACCAGGAAAATACGGACTTTCTTTT
>NZ_JBDKEE010000195.1:0-237 GCF_051130085.1 Enterobacter sp. PTB | reverse complement strand
AGGCTATTCAGATGAAATTAAAGGTTCTTTCCCTGCTGGTTCCGGCACTGCTGGCAGCCGGTGCGGCGCATGCCGCCGAGGTTTATAACAAGGACGGCAACAAGCTGGATCTTTACGGTAAGGTCGATGGCCTGCATTACTTCTCTGATGATAAAAGCGTTGACGGCGATCAGAGTTATGCACGTGTCGGCTTCAAGGGCGAAACCCAGGTGAATGACCAGCTGACCGGCTACGGTC
>NZ_JBDKEE010000194.1:0-239 GCF_051130085.1 Enterobacter sp. PTB | reverse complement strand
AATCGCTGATCGACGTTCCACGCGAAAACATGATCGAACAGAGCGGAATACGCAGTAGCTGCCTTTAGCCTGATAGCGGTTATCAAAGTTAGTGTAATCAGTCGGAACAAACTGGCCCACCGTTTTCATCTGCTTGCTGGCTCCGGCATATGAAAGTATCGAATTACCCGCAGTTGAATCTTCATCAATACGAAGGCCGCTGCCGTCAACAACGATGAAGTATTTTTTCCCGGTATCAG
>NZ_JBDKEE010000193.1:0-241 GCF_051130085.1 Enterobacter sp. PTB | reverse complement strand
ATCGACGCCTCCAGCCCGTACCTGTACAAGGCGGTGACCACCGGTCAGACCCTGACGTCCGCTGAGTTCAAATGGTACAAAATCAACGATGCCGGTCAGGAAGTGGAGTACTTCAACACCACGCTTGAGAACGTGAAGGTGGTGAAGGTTAACCCGGTGATGCACGACATCAAGGATCCGTCCTACGAGAAGCACAACCACCTGGAGCAGCTTGAGCTGCGCTACGAAAAAATCACCTGGA
>NZ_JBDKEE010000192.1:0-243 GCF_051130085.1 Enterobacter sp. PTB | reverse complement strand
AGTAGGTCACCAGTTCGATTCCGGTAGTCGGCACCATTTCATTCAACAAGAAAACACACTGCATGGATGAATCCCAGGCGTTGGGCACGATGGGACAGTGTGTTTCCTTGTTGTGATGAATCCCCCTGTGCGGAGGGGCGTAAACAGCAAAAACAGACAGTTATCTGCCTGGTTTGGGACATCCGTTAGCGAGTCATGGTTGCTGACCAAAGGCTCACCGGGAGGCACCCGGCATCACAACAA
>NZ_JBDKEE010000191.1:0-245 GCF_051130085.1 Enterobacter sp. PTB | reverse complement strand
ACCCATTCCAGATTTCCCCACCCGCGCGAGGCTGTCGAGACCCGTGGGCCATTCCTCATCCCCTGGAATGAGGAACCTCATCGCAGCCTTTTCCGACCGCTCCACGAGTTGATCGACGTCGAGCGATTTAGCTCGTTTGTGCCAACGTTCGCCAGAATCGGTAAGCATGTGCTGCCACAGCTCTTCAGCGGTCATCTCAACTAGTCGTTTCGCCATCACCCCCGGCTCGGCAGCAGCTGTCAGAG
>NZ_JBDKEE010000190.1:0-245 GCF_051130085.1 Enterobacter sp. PTB | reverse complement strand
CACTTTTACTTTAGACATTCCCTTGCCGTTCCTCATGCATTTTCTCTTTAGTGATTACCATGACCCAAATCTCATCAATATCCGCTGTTGGCTGGGCGGCAATAAGCTGGGGGCCCCTTGTCTCACAAACTGCTTCAGCCAGCCCTGCGGCAACCCACAGCGCCGCCTGACCGCAATACCCCAGGACAGGATCGAAGCAAACGTTATTTTCTGACAGGCTGTATGTCAGTCCATTTTCTTCACAG
>NZ_JBDKEE010000189.1:0-246 GCF_051130085.1 Enterobacter sp. PTB | reverse complement strand
ACCTGCGACCAATTGATTAAAAGTCAACTGCTCTACCAACTGAGCTAACGACCCGCTTGGGTGTTGCCTGAATTTTTACTCATACCAATAACCTGGTGGGTCGTGCAGGATGACTCGGCTTCGCCTCGCCCTACGGGCCGTTGCTGTTGCAACGTTATCCTTCACGTTTAACATCTGAGTAAGACATTAAAATTGGTGGGTCGTGCAGGATTCGAACCTGCGACCAATTGATTAAAAGTCAACTGC
>NZ_JBDKEE010000018.1:0-104567 GCF_051130085.1 Enterobacter sp. PTB | reverse complement strand
TGATAAATTGTTAAAGAGCAGTTGCGACGCGGCTTACAGCTCACCGTCGCGAGGTCACGTATATTACGTTTTCCTCATTCAGAGTCAAGCATTTATTTTTGCTTTTCTCTGTTGGTGTTCATCTCTGAACCCCGCTAACCCGGCGGCTTGTAAGCCGTTGTTCCGTGTCAGTGGAGGCGCATTATAGGGAGTTCTCAGACGTTGACAACCCCTCTTTTAAAAAAAACGTTCAACCGTCTCTTTTTTGCTCAAAATCGTGCTACAGCGCCAGTTTTTCGAGCGTTTCAAAGCCATAACGGCGTAAAACGGGCAAAAGTTGCTCGGTCTCGTTGGTGATGGCCATACAAAAAGCGATGTTTGCATCGGCAGATTTTGCATCCGGGGCTTCATGTTCCAGCAACCAGGCCGTACGTCGGGCTATAGCCGCCCCCGAATCCACCAGCCGCGTGCCCTCAGGCAGAACTTCTAATAACTCTTCCTGTAATAGAGGGAAATGGGTACACCCCAGCACAACGGTGTCCGGTGGCTCCGGCATCCGCAGCCACGGGCGGAGAATACGGCGCAACTCTTCAAGCGGCACTGCCTTTCCGTGCAGCTTCGCTTCGGCGATCTCGACCAGTTCCGCCGAACCGAGCATCGCAATCTGGCATTCGTTGGCAAAGCGGTCGATTAACTCGCGCGTATAAGGACGCTTCACCGTGCCTCGCGTTGCCAGTAAACCAACAATGCCATTTGCCGTCAGACGTGCGGCAGGCTTTATTGCAGGAACAACGCCTACAACCGGGAACTGGAATTTTTCGCGCAATGCAGGAAGCGATACTGTACTGGCCGTGTTACAGGCGATGACCGCCAGCGAGAGGGGATAACGCTTTTGTACCGCGGTGACGATTTCAACCACACGCTCAACAATAAAGTCTTCACTCTTTTCCCCATACGGGAACGCGACGTTATCAAAGGCGTAAATGTAATGGAGATCCGGCAGAAGATGTCGGATCTCATCATAGACCGAAAGCCCACCGACACCGGAATCAAATACCAGCACGGTGGGACGCGGATTAGAAGGTGTAGCTGCCAGACAAGGTGTATTCCCGTCCTGCAGTTTGGTAGCCATAAACTGTCTCGTAATCTTTGTCGAACAGGTTGGCTATTTTACCACGAACTGTAAGGTGAGAGGTGACAGGATATGAAACTGCGACATCCCACAGGCTTACGCCGCCCATTTTCACCTTTTCAGACGGGTAGGTACCAAAGTCAGTGTCGTAACGTGTTCCCAGGTAGTGGTAAGTCAGGCTCCAGTCGAATTCATAGACCTGCGTATCAAGCTGATACTTCACCTGCTGCTTAGCCCGGCGATCCAATAGCTGGTTTGTTGCCGCATTGCGTGCATCCACGTAATCGTAACCGACCGTATGAGTTAGTGGACCTGTATCAAAGGACGCTGTGGCTTCAACCCCTTTAATACGCGCCTTGCCTACGTTGTAGTATTCCTGAAGGTTGTTATTAAAGTCGATCAGGTTATCAACGTCATTGCGATAGGCCGATACGCGCCAGTTCACGCCAGCCGTCAGGCCTTCGAACGCGCCTTCCCACTGTTTACTCTCCTCAGGATCAAGATGGTCGTTGCCATAGAAACCATACAACTGCCCGAGGTTGGGTGCTTTATAGGCAGTGCCATACGAGGCAATGAATCGATAACCTTCAATGAACTCCCAGCCCGCACTGCTCTGCCAGGTGCCATGTCGACCAAACTGAGAGTTATCGTCGCTACGCGCTGCCCCTTCCAGGGTAAAGTCGCCAAACTGCTGCAGTGCAGTCAGGTAGACGCCGGTGTTACGCAGGTCATAGCCGTTTGTGACATAGCTTGTTCCTGGTTCGGTGCTCTGCTTCTGCCAGTCGACACCTGCGCCAATATTGCCATGGCCCACCTCAACGGAGTTGGTCCACTGCACGTTGTACTGTTTGATCTCATCCAGCGTGGCATTGGAATCATAACGTCCCAGATGCGGGTCGTAGTTATAATCTTTGCTGTGGCTGTAGCTGGTGAGAAGTTGTGAATGGACGATGTCATTATTAAAGCGCAGCCCAGCGTCCCAGGTCTGGCTATAGAGCTGGCGAGTATCAACCAAAACATCAGGCGTAAATGAACTGTAATAGCCGTCATAGGCGGTACGGTTGCTGTAGCCATAGCCGCGAACGAACCCGCTCCACTGATCAGAGAAAGCATGCTCCAGCGCACCGTAGAGGGTTTTATTCATAAAGCCGTCACGATCGGTCTGGGCCAGACCACCGTTGTTGCCATCCGCGACCACGTCAAAGCCTTTGGTATAGGTATAATCACCCGCCAGCGTCACGCGCGTGCTGTCACCCAGGGTTTGCTGGGTGCTACCACCGTAATTTTGGTAGCCATGCGAGCCTACGCCCGCATTCAACGTCGTGCCGTCCTTCGCGCGGGTAGTAATAATGTTCACTACGCCACCAATCGCATCAGAACCATAGACTGCAGAGCGTGGCCCGCGAATATATTCAATGCGCTGCACCAGGGCGATCGGGAACTGACTGAGATCGGACGACCCCGTTACCCCAGCCTGGTTAAGACGGATCCCGTCGACAAGAATAAGAACATGACTGGAATTAGTTCCCCGAATAAAAAGAGAGGAAAGTTGCCCCATTCCGCCGTTTTGGGCAGTGTCCACGCCAGGCAAGCGACGCATAACGTCAATGACGGTGTTTGCCTGCCAGCGATCAATATCCTCGCGCGTCACCACAGACGTTGGTGCAAGAACGGTATTAACAGGTTGCTCAAAACGGTTTGCTGTCACCACCAACGAGTCGTCGCTATCCTGCGCCCAGCCCGAAAATGCCGTGACGGACAACGCCGTCAACAGCGATACTTTTTTAATCATTGTTAAAGCATCCACAATATAAGAAGGATGCCGCAGGCTTCATCTATAGCACGCGATGACGAAACCAAATGCGACGTGATCCCGGCAGGTCTTCGGGCTAGGTGGCGTTTTGCGGATGAAGACTTCCCATTTTCACAGTGTCTACAATTCTCATCCCGCCAGTCTTTACCGCTGCGCGTCAGCTCCAGATTTTCACTGGATTCCCTTTTCACTCTCAGGAGACCGGAAACAGAATGCTACAATTAGACACGTATAGATGTCCAGATAGCTATTGGCCATTAAATCTGGACATCCACTGCACAATCCCTACAATCCCCGCGTAATTCTTTATCACTCAGGACGCATCATGACCCCCGAACACCTCCCAACAGAACAGTACGACGCACAGCTGGCAGAGAAAGTTGTCCGCCTGCAAAGTATGATGACGCCTTTCAACGCGCCCGTTCCTGAGGTGTTCCGCTCGCCCGTTAGCCACTACCGCATGCGTGCGGAGTTCCGCATCTGGCACGACGGTGACGACCTGTACCACATCATTTTCGATCAGCAGACAAAGTCCCGCATTCGGGTCGACAGCTTCCCGGCGGCGAGTGAACTCATCAACCAGCTCATGACGCTGATGATCGACGGCGTACGCAACAATCCTGTGCTGCGCCACAAGCTGTTCCAGATTGATTATCTGACCACACAAAGCAACCAGGCGATTGTCTCTCTGCTGTATCACAAAGCGCTGAATGACGAATGGCGCGAGCAGGCAGAAGCGCTGCGCGATGCCCTGCGCGCGCAGAACATCAACGTTCACCTGATTGGTCGTGCGACAAAAACCAAAATCATGCTGGATCAGGATTTCATCGACGAACGTCTGTCGGTGGCGGGAAAAGAGATGGTGTACCGCCAGGTTGAGAACAGCTTTACCCAGCCAAACGCGGCAATGAACGTACAGATGCTGGACTGGGCGCTGAAGGCGACCGAAGGGTCAAAGGGCGATCTGCTAGAGCTGTACTGCGGGAACGGCAACTTCTCCCTGGCGCTGGCGCGTAACTTTGAGCGCGTCCTGGCGACGGAGATTGCCAAGCCGTCCGTTGCCGCTGCACAGTACAACATTGCCGCCAATCACATCGACAATGTGCAGATCATTCGTATGTCTGCAGAAGAGTTCACGCAGGCCATGAATGGTGTACGCCAGTTTAATCGCCTGGAGGGGATCGATCTGAAGAGTTACCAGTGTGAGACGATTTTTGTCGATCCGCCGCGCAGTGGCCTGGACAGCGAAACCGAGAAGATGGTGCAGGCGTACCCGCGTATTTTGTACATTTCCTGTAACCCGGAAACGCTGTGCAAGAATCTCGAAACATTAAGCCAGACGCACAATATTGAACGTCTGGCTCTCTTCGATCAGTTCCCGTATACGCACCATATGGAGTGCGGCGTACTTCTTACCGCGAAGTAACGTGATGGCAGGCAGGTCAACCTGCCTGCAACCCCACTCTCTTACTCCGGCAGCTCGTGCTTGCGGCTACGCATGCGCGAGCCAATCCAGAACACCAGTGCCACAGAAAGTACCGCCGGCAGGAAGTTAGAACCGATATCCGGATACTCTGCACGCACCACAGTGCTATACAGCAACACGCCAAGAATAAAGCAGGCCGCGGCCAACCCAGGCAACCCGACCGGCATGGTGCGGTTCAGGTAACGCTGATGCAGACAGTACACCGTCAGCACCAGCGCAATAAGCGGGAAAATAGAAAATGGAACGATCGAGCTGAACACAGCCGCAAACGTGCCATTAATTGATAAGCCAGCGATCAATGCCAGCAACAGCGTACCCTTATCCTGACCTGACTGTTTCATTACTCACCTTCACTCTTCGGTTTGATGTGCCAGTTTCTCTTGTTCACGGCGATACCAGTAGTACGCGCCTTTGGAGATCATCCTGAGCTGTAATACCAGTCGCTCTTCGAGCTGCTTGCGTTGTTCGATGCTGACATCCAGCGCTTCGGCACCCGCGCTGAAAACAATCGTCACCATCGCCTCAGCCTGTGCTTCAGTGAACGCACGCGGCATATGGTTTTCGAGTTCAAGATAGTCGGCAAGTTCCGCGATAAAATGCTGAATTTCACGCGCCACAGCGGCACGGAACGCGGCTGATGTTCCGGAACGTTCCCGCAACAGCAGGCGAAACGCGTTGGGGTTATTGCCAATAAATTCCATAAAGGTCGACACAGAGGTGCGGATCACGCTCCCCCCTTTAGCGATACGCTGCCGCGCCTGGCGCATAAGCTGACGCAGCATCAGCCCGCTCTCGTCGACCATGGTCAGACCCAGTTCATCCACATCACGGAAATGACGATAGAAGGACGTTGGCGCAATCCCGGCCTCGCGCGCAACTTCACGCAGGCTTAAACTGGCAAAACTACGCTCGGCACTCAGTTGACTGAATGCGGCTTCCACCAGCGAACGCCGGGTTTTCTCTTTTTGTTGTGCTCTTACGCCCATCACGATAGTTGAATCCTTCCAAAGGCCTGATGGCACTATACCAGAGAATAAAATTAATCTGTTTGCCTGGCTTTGTGAATGATTGTTTACGTACGGTTTGTGCTCCACTGCCGGAAAAAAGCACAACGATAATTGGGTTACTCGGGCAATGATGTTATGATTCTGTTGCTTTTATGTATAAGAACAGGTAAGCCTTACCATGCCACATTCCTACGATTACGACGCAATTGTGATAGGTTCCGGCCCCGGCGGCGAAGGCGCTGCTATGGGACTGGTGAAACAGGGAGCCAGAGTAGCGGTGATAGAGCGCTACCATAACGTTGGCGGTGGTTGCACCCATTGGGGCACCATCCCTTCCAAAGCCCTCCGCCATGCCGTTAGCCGCATTATTGAATTTAACCAGAACCCTCTTTACAGCGACCACTCCCGACTTCTTCGTTCCTCCTTTGCTGACATCCTGAATCATGCGGATACCGTTATTAACCAGCAGACGCGGATGCGCCAGGGGTTTTATGAGCGTAACCACTGTGAAATTTTGCAGGGCAATGCGCACTTTGTTGATGAACACACCCTGGCACTCGAATGCCACGACGGGTCGGTCGAAACCATCACGGCGGAAAAATTTGTCATCGCCTGTGGTTCACGCCCGTACCATCCGGCAGACGTGGACTTCTCCCACCCGCGCATTTACGACAGCGATTCCATCCTGAGCCTGCACCACGAACCCCGTCATGTGATTATCTATGGCGCAGGGGTAATTGGCTGCGAATATGCGTCGATCTTCCGGGGTATGGACGTGAAAGTTGATCTGATCAACACCCGCGACCGCCTGCTGGCCTTCCTCGATCAGGAAATGTCAGACTCGCTCTCTTACCACTTCTGGAACAGCGGCGTGGTGATTCGCCACAACGAAGAGTACGAGAAAATTGAAGGCTGCGACGACGGTGTGATCATGCATCTGAAATCGGGCAAGAAGCTGAAAGCAGACTGCCTGCTGTACGCCAACGGCCGTACCGGTAATACCGATTCTCTGGCTCTGGAAAATATCGGGCTCGAAACCGACAGCCGCGGTCAGCTGAAGGTGAACAGCATGTACCAGACAGCCCTGCCGCATGTGTATGCCGTCGGTGATGTTATCGGTTATCCAAGCCTGGCTTCTGCAGCATACGATCAGGGACGCATCGCGGCGCAGGCGCTGGTGAAAGGCGAAGCGACGGCACATCTGATCGAAGATATTCCGACAGGTATTTATACTATCCCGGAAATCAGCTCCGTCGGGAAAACCGAGCAGCAGCTGACGTCAATGAAGGTGCCTTACGAGGTGGGTCGCGCACAGTTTAAACATCTGGCGAGGGCGCAAATCGTGGGAATGAGCGTGGGTACGCTGAAGATCCTGTTCCATCGCGAGACGAAAGAGATCCTCGGTATTCACTGCTTTGGTGAACGCGCGGCAGAGATTATTCATATCGGCCAGGCGATCATGGAGCAAAAAGGTGGTGGTAACACCATCGAGTACTTCGTTAACACCACCTTCAACTACCCGACCATGGCGGAAGCCTATCGGGTCGCGGCACTGAACGGTTTAAACCGCCTGTTTTAACGCATTGTCAAAATGGCCATCCATCGAACCACGGATGGCCTCTGCCAGCTGCTCATAGCGGCTGCGCAGCGGTGAACCCGGACGATAAACCAGACCAATGGTACGACGTGGCTCTGGTTTAATGCATGGCAGATAAACCACGCCGTCACGTTTACGTTCGCGCGGCACGGCCAGTGCCGGCAGCAATGTGATCCCACTGCCCGCCGCCACCATATTACGCAGCGTTTCAAGGCTGGTTGCGCGGAAATGGGTATCCTCGTCAGCACCCGCTTCGAAGCAGAAGCCCATCGCCTGATCGCGCAGGCAGTGACCATCTTCCAGCATCAGCAGTTTTTCACCGGCCAGATCGGCCATCGGCACGCGATCGCGGTTCGCCCACGGGTGATCTTCATAGATCGCCAGCATCATGGGCTCATCAAACAGCGGCACTTCAATAAAAGCTTCGCTCTCTTTGACCAGCGCCAGAATGGCACAGTCGAGCTTGCCGCTGTCTAACTGCGCAAGCAGCTGATGGGTTTGCGCTTCATGCAGATACATTTCGAGTTTCGGGAACGTCTGATGCAGCATTGGAATGATGTGCGGCAACAGGTACGGGCCAACGGTTGGGATCAGGCCAATATGCAACGGGCCGGACATCGCCTCCCCTTGCTGGCTTGCCATTTCCTTGAGCACTTTGACCTCGCGCAGCACGGTGCGCGCCTGATCCACCAGCAGCAGACCTGCCTGGGTGAACAGTACCTTACGACTGGTGCGCTCCAGCAGCATCACGCCCAGCTCGTCTTCCAGCTTGCGGATCTGGCCGCTCAGGGTAGGCTGGCTGACGTGGCAGGAATCTGCCGCGCGGCGAAAATGGCGGTGCTCGGCTAGCGCTACCAGGTATTCAAGATCACGAATATTCATTATTCATCCTCCGTCGCCACGATAGTTCATGGCGATAGATAGCATAGCAACGAACGATTATCCCTATCAAGCATTCTGTTGAATAATACACCACATAGACGAGGCGGCACGTGTTTGACCCTTGACGTCCCCGCACCGTCAGCGAGTTTCTCTCAAAACTCGAACAACTAAAGCCAACGTGAACTTTTGCGGACCCCGTGGTCCGCATTTTTTTGCGTAAAAAGGCCGGGGATAAAAGCAAAATGGCAACCGAAGTTGCCATTTTTAGTGTTTACTCCCTCTCCCCGTGGGAGAGGGCGGGGTGAGGGCACCAGCCCGCACTCATCAAACCAGCCGGTTTTTCGCATCCGCAATCGCCTGCGCGACCTGCTTCGGTGACACGCCGCCTTTCGCTGCACGCTTATCCAGACAAGACTGCAACGCCAGAATCGGATACACATCATCACCGATAACCGCACTGAATTTCTGCAGGTCGGTCAGCGGCAACGCTTCCAGTGCCTTACCCTGACGAATGGCTTCAACCACCGCTTCACCGACAATGTGGTGCGCTTCACGGAACGGCACGCCTTTCGCCACCAGGTAATCGGCAAGCTCGGTCGAGTTTGCATAGCCCTGCTGCGCCGCTTCCTGACAACGCGGGCGTTTCACCTGAATGCCATCCAGCACCAGCGCGCCCATATGCAGGCAGTCCAGCCAGGTATCGAGCGCGTCGAACAGCCCTTCTTTGTCTTCCTGCATATCTTTGTTATACGCCAGAGGCAGCCCTTTCAGGGTCATCATCATGCCGGTCAGCGCGCCCTGCACACGGCCACACTTACCGCGGATAAGCTCCAGCGCATCCGGGTTTTTCTTCTGTGGCATCAGGGAGGAGCCTGACGTCACGCGGTCAGACAGCTCAACAAACCCGGCTTCACCGGAGTTGAAGAAAATCAGGTCTTCGGCAAAGCGCGACAGATGCACCATGCCGATAGACGCATTGGAAAGCAGCTCCAGCACGTGATCACGGTCAGAGACGCTGTCCAGGCTGTTACGGGTGGCTGAAGCAAAGCCCAGCCAGCCTGCCAGCTGATCACGGTCGATTTCATAGGCCGTCCCTGCCAGCGCACCGCTGCCCAGCGGGCTCACGTCCAGACGCTTCAGGGTATCCTGCAGACGGCTTTCATCACGCGCCAGCATCTCAACGTAGGCCAGACACCAGTGGGCAAAGGTTACCGGCTGCGCGCGCTGCAGGTGGGTATAACCCGGCATCACCGCGTCCTGGTTGTTCTGCGCGGTTTCCACCAGCGCGCCTTGCAGCAGACGGTTGGCTGCCAGCAGTTCACCAACGGTATCTTTACACCACAATTTCAGATCAGTCGCGACCTGGTCGTTACGGCTACGCCCGGTATGCAGTTTTTTACCCAGCTGGCCGACTTTATCGATGAGTTTCCCTTCCACCCAGCTGTGAATATCTTCCGCATCGCTGGCGAGGATCTGCTGCGGGTCCAGACGCACCTCTTCCAGCAGGTTATTCAGCGCCTCTTCCAGCTGCTGCTGTTCGTCTGCGGTCAGGACGCCCACGGTGACCAGCGCTTTGGACCAGGCCACAGAGCCGACGATATCCTGCTCGGCCAGGCGGTAGTCGAAGCGCAAAGAGTCGTTGAACTGTTTGAACCGTTGATCCGCTGCCTGTGTAAAACGCCCACCCCAAAGTGCCATAACATGCTTCCTTAATATCTTTGAATTTCATTGCCCGGCTGCGCTGCGCTGACCGGGCCTGCAGAATCGGTAAATTGCTTACGCCAGAATACGCGTGCCAATCGGCGTGCCGTTAAACAACGCCGGGAGTTGCTCCGCGTGGCGCCAGGAGGCGATGTCCACCGGACGTCCGAGCGTACGCGCGGCATCCAGCGCCGCATTGACTTTGACGATCATGCCGTCGGTAATAATGCCCTGCTCGATAAGCTGTTCGGCTTTCGCTGCGGTCATTTCCGCAATACGCTGGCCTTTACCGTCGAGAATACCGCTTACGTCAGAGAGCAGAATCAGGTCCGCGCCCAGCGTAGCCGCCAGAGCCGTTGCCGCCTGGTCTGCATTGACGTTCATCAGCTCGCCCTCTTCGGTCACCCCGATAGAGCTCACCACCGGCAGGAATCCTCCTTCCAGCAGCATGTTAATCAGCTTAGGCGAACCAGGCTGTGCCAGTCCAACGTGTCCGAGCTCTTCGTCGAGCTGGGTCACTTTTACGCTGTCACCATCGCCCAGACACAGACCGACAGAGGCGATATGGTGTTTCTTCGCCCACGCCAGCAGCGTTTTGTTCGCCGTCCCCGCCAGGGCACCGGTAATAATGTCAATCTGGTCAGCAGGCGTGACGCGCAGGCCATTTTTCTTTTTCACCGGCAGGTTGAGCCCTTTCATCAGCTCATCAACCACGCAGCCGCCGCCGTGCACAATCACCAGCGGACGTTGGTGTGATTCGCGATAGTTCACCAGCGCGGTAAAAAGACGCTCCAGCGCTTCTTCGCTGTCCAGCAGTACACCACCGAGTTTGATAATTAATGGGTTCATCATCACACCTTAAATAAGAGCCTGGGTTTCCGGGAAACCGAAACGAATATTTGCACACTGCATTGCCTGTGCGGCAGCGCCTTTAAGTAAGTTATCTTCCGCAGCCACCACAATCAGGTGCTCACCCTGCACGGCAAAGCCGATGTCGCAGAATGGCAGGCCAACCACGTTTTTCAGCGCCGGCACGCCTTTGTCGTACAGACGCACCAGCGGTTTGTCCGCATAGGCCTGCGTAAAGGCTGCGCTCACCTGTTCGTGGGTCACGCCGGGTTTCAGTCGGCAGGTGATGGTTTCGAGGATCCCACGCGGGAAGCTGCCCAGATGCGGCGTGAAGATGACATCCGCACCCAGATGCGTCGTGATTTCAGGGTGATGGCGGTGATTGAACACGCCATACGGCTGAAGGCTCACTTCGCAGAAGCTGTTAGCGATAGCGGCTTTACGCCCCGCGCCGCTGACACCACTGGTGGCGTTGATCACCGGCCACTGGTTCAGATCCAGCAGGTCTGCGTCGATCAGCGGCTTCAGAGAAAGCTGTGCTGCCGTCGGATAACAGCCCGGCACGGCAACCAGATCCGCTTCCTTCAGTTTATCTGTGCTCCACTCCGCCAGGCCGTATACCGCTTTTTCCAGCAGTTCAGGGTGTTGATGGGTGAAACCGTAATATTTTTCGTAGAACGCGCCGTCATTCACACGGAAGGCGCCGGAGAGGTCGAACACCACACAGCCGGCCGCCAGACATTGCGGAACCAGGTCGTGGCTGACTTCGTGCGCGGTAGCTAAAAACACCACGTCAACGCCGTCGGTGAACGCGCGGATGTCAGACATTGGCTGCAGCGGCAGATCAACAATGCCTTTAAGTTGCGGATGCAAATCGGAAATTAACTTTCCTGCATCATTGCTTTGCGCTGACACGGTCAAAGCGGTTATGGTCATATGAGGATGGCGATTCACGTAGCTTACAAGCTCTGCGCCCGCATAACCGCTAGCGCCTACAATCAGCGTATTCAACATCGGGTTCCTTTATGCTCAACGTTAATGTATTTTTATTCACATTTATTGCATGAATATTGATACTATCACGACCTAAGGTGTGTCAACAATGAAAATGAACTTACCGCCATTTATCGAGATTTACCGCGCCCTGATTGCCACACCCTCCATCAGTGCGACCGAAGAAGCGCTGGATCAGAGCAATGAGTCTTTAATCAATCTGCTGGCAGGTTGGTTTAGCGATATTGGGTTTAACGTTGAGGTTCAGCCCGTTCCCGGAACACGCCATAAATTTAACCTGCTCGCCAGTACCGGACAGGGTGCCGGCGGCCTGCTGCTGGCCGGTCATACCGATACCGTTCCCTTTGACGATGGCCGCTGGACGCGCGATCCGTTCACCCTGACCGAGCATGACAACAAGCTTTACGGTCTGGGCACCGCCGACATGAAAGGCTTTTTTGCTTTTATCCTCGATGCGCTGCGTGACGTGGACGTGACAACGCTGAAGAAACCGCTCTACATTCTGGCCACTGCCGATGAAGAGACCAGCATGGCCGGGGCGCGCTACTTCTCTGAAAACACCTCGATTCGCCCGGATTGCGCCATTATTGGTGAACCAACGTCACTGCAGCCAATCCGCGCCCACAAAGGCCATATCTCCACGGCGGTGCGCGTGCTGGGCCAGTCAGGCCACTCCAGCGATCCGGCGCGCGGCGTCAACGCCATCGAACTGATGCACGACGCCATCGGCCGCATCATGCAGTTGCGCGACTCGCTGAAAGAGCGTTATCACTACGACGCATTCACCGTGCCTTACCCGACGCTGAACCTCGGCAGCCTGCACGGTGGCGATGCATCCAACCGTATCTGCGCCTGCTGCGAACTGCATATGGATATCCGTCCGCTGCCGGGCATGACGCTGAGCGATCTCGACGGCCTGTTGACCGAAGCGCTGGCGCCGGTCAGCGAGCGCTGGCCGGGCCGCCTAACGGTCTCCGAGCTTCATCCGCCGATCCCTGGCTACGAATGTCCGCCGGATCATCAACTGGTTGAAGTCGTGGAAAAGCTGCTCGGCGAGAAAACCGACGTGGTGAACTATTGCACCGAAGCACCGTTTATTCAGACCCTGTGTCCTACGCTGGTGCTTGGCCCGGGTTCCATCAACCAGGCTCACCAGCCGGATGAATATCTGGAAACGCGCTTTATCAAACCGACCCGTGAACTGATTACCCAGGTCGTGCATCACTTCTGCTGGCATTAAAATGCCCCTGAGGGTTCCCTCTCCCGGTGGGAGAGGGTCAGGGTAAGGGCAACAAATCCCGCGATCTTCGTCACATTCCCATAAGCATCTCTTATCTGACGCAAAGCGAATTAAATTTCGTAAATTACCCACATTTATTCGTTTGCTGAACCGTTTTCGCAGCAATTGACGACGGGGGTTTTACGTGGCTTTATAAAGGGAGATGACAAAATATTGTCCAAAAGATTTTCGATTGGGCATAAACAAAAATGATGGGGTGACTGGGTTTTTATGAACGAACAATATTCCGCGTTGCGTAGTAATGTCAGTATGCTCGGCAAAGTGCTTGGAGATACCATCAAAGATGCGTTGGGGGAAAACATCCTCGACCGCGTTGAAACCATCCGCAAGCTGTCAAAATCTTCCCGTGCAGGTAACGAGGCCAGTCGTCAGGAGCTGCTCACCACCTTGCAGAACCTTTCTAACGATGAGCTGCTGCCCGTTGCCCGCGCCTTCAGCCAGTTTCTGAACCTGGCAAACACCGCTGAGCAATACCACAGCATTTCGCCGAATGGCGAAGCTGCCAGCAACCCGGAAGTCATTGCCCGTACGCTTCGTAAACTGAAAGACCAGCCAGACCTCAACGAAGACATCATCAAAAAAGCGGTGGAGTCCCTTTCGCTGGAGCTGGTTCTGACCGCTCACCCAACCGAAATCACTCGCCGCACCCTGATCCACAAAATGGTGGAAGTGAACAACTGCCTCAAGCAGCTGGATAACAAAGACATTGCTGACTACGAGCGCAACCAGCTGATGCGCCGTCTGCGCCAGCTGATTGCCCAGTCCTGGCACACCGATGAAATTCGTAAGCATCGTCCAAGCCCGGTCGACGAAGCCAAATGGGGCTTTGCAGTGGTGGAAAATAGCCTGTGGGAAGGGGTGCCGAACTACCTGCGTGAGCTGAACGAGCAGCTGGAAGCGAATCTGGATTACCGCCTGCCGGTTGATTTTGTGCCGGTGCGCTTCACCTCCTGGATGGGCGGCGACCGTGACGGCAACCCGAACGTCACCGCGGAAATTACCCGCCACGTGCTCCTGTTGAGCCGCTGGAAAGCAACCGACCTGTTCCTGAAAGATATTCAGGTATTGATCTCCGAGCTGTCGATGGTAGAGGCCACGCCGGAACTGCGCGCGCTGGCCGGCGAAGAAGGTGCCAGCGAGCCGTATCGTTTCCTGATGAAAAAACTGCGTGGCCAACTGATGGCGACGCAGGCCTGGCTGGAAGCGCGTCTGAAAGGCCAGCGCCTGCCGAAGCCGGAAGGCCTGCTGAGCCAGAACGAGCAGCTCTGGGAGCCGCTGTATGCCTGCTATAAATCACTGCAGGCCTGCGGAATGGGCATCATCGCGAATGGCGAATTGCTCGACACCCTGCGTCGCGTGAAGTGTTTCGGCGTGCCGCTGGTGCGTATTGACGTCCGTCAGGAAAGCACCCGTCATACCGAAGCACTGGGCGAACTGACCCGCTATCTCGGCATCGGCGACTATGAAAGCTGGTCTGAAGCGGACAAACAAGCCTTCCTGATCCGCGAACTGAACTCCAAGCGCCCCCTGCTGCCACGTAACTGGGAGCCAAGCAACGAAACCCGCGAGGTGCTCAACACCTGTAAAGCGATCGTTGATGCGCCGAAAGGATCGGTGGCTGCCTATGTGATCTCCATGGCGAAAACGCCGTCTGACGTGCTGGGCGTTCACCTTCTGCTCAAAGAAGCCGGTATCGACTATGCCCTTCCGGTTGCACCGCTGTTTGAAACCCTTGATGACCTGAACAACGCCAACGACGTCATGACGCAGCTGCTGAACATCGACTGGTACCGCGGCTTTATTCAGGGCAAACAGATGGTGATGATTGGCTATTCCGACTCCGCAAAAGACGCGGGCGTCATGGCGGCATCCTGGGCGCAGTATCAGGCACAGGACGCGTTGATCAAGACCTGTGAAAAAGCAGGCATCGAACTGACGCTGTTCCACGGACGCGGTGGCTCGATTGGCCGTGGTGGTGCGCCAGCGCATGCGGCACTGCTGTCACAACCGCCGGGAAGCCTGAAAGGCGGCCTGCGCGTGACCGAACAGGGCGAAATGATCCGCTTCAAGTACGGCCTGCCGGAAGTGACCATCAGCAGCCTGTCGCTCTACACCAGTGCGATTCTGGAAGCGAACCTGCTGCCACCGCCAGAGCCGAAAGAGTCCTGGTGCCATATCATGGACGAGCTGTCAGATATCTCCTGCGATCTGTACCGCGGCTACGTGCGTGAAAACAAAGATTTTGTGCCTTACTTCCGTTCAGCCACGCCTGAGCAGGAGCTGGGTAAACTGCCGCTGGGTTCACGTCCGGCTAAGCGCCGCCCGACCGGTGGCGTAGAGTCTCTGCGTGCCATCCCATGGATCTTCGCCTGGACCCAGAACCGTCTGATGCTGCCCGCCTGGCTGGGCGCAGGCGCGGCGCTGCAGAAAGTGGTGGAAGATGGCAAACAGAACGAACTGGAAACCATGTGCCGCGACTGGCCGTTCTTCTCCACCCGTCTGGGTATGCTGGAGATGGTCTTCTCGAAAGCAGACCTGTGGCTGGCGGAATACTACGATCAGCGTCTGGTGAAGCCTGAGCTGTGGACGCTGGGTAAAGAGCTGCGCGAACTGCTGGAAGACGACATCAAAGTGGTGCTGGATATTGCTAACGACTCGCACCTGATGGCGGATCTGCCGTGGATTGCCGAGTCCATCCAGCTGCGTAACATCTACACCGACCCCCTGAACGTCCTGCAGGCGGAGCTGCTGCACCGTTCACGTCTGGCGGAAGAGGAAGGTAAAGAGCCGGATCCACGCGTCGAACAGGCGTTGATGGTGACGATTGCAGGCGTTGCGGCAGGTATGCGTAACACAGGCTAATCCATTGGCTTCATACAGGCCCGGCAGCGCTAATGCTGCCGGGCGATATCCGGTATTCACGCCATGCACCACGACATCAGCACCCTTCTGACCGACCTCATTAATGGCACCGTAGCGCTACGTGACGTACGGTTTGTCGCCCCGCCCGACCCACACTCCCGCACATCGCCTTGCCTGGTCATTAACCTCGATAATGCCTGCGAAGCGTGGTTTTCTTCCTCTGCGGAGGGGTTACTTCATACCGGACACGCGCTCAGCATCAGCTTCGGTAAACAGCAGCTGTCGCTTCGTCTTTATCGGGATAACGTGCTTATACAGCACCAGCAGGTTGCCCGGCGCGGCCCCCGAACCGGAGCGTTTCTCCTGCAAACGCTGGCCGAACTGCAGATGCAGCCTGATGAACAGGAAACGGCCAGACTGGTGGTACTGAGTATGCTCAGCCACTGTCGCGATCTTCTTGGCAGCGACATTCATACTGACAGCCGCAGTCGTGCTTTGTTTGAAGCCATCCGGCGCTATCTCGATGAACATCACGCCTCACCGCTGACCCGCGATTCCGTGGCGCGGGCGTTTTATATTTCACCCAACTACCTTTCACATCTGTTTCAGAAGACCGGGAACGTGGGGTTCAATGGATACCTGACCCAAACGCGTCTGGAACACGCGCGCCAGTTGCTCAAGGGTTATGATCTAAAAATCAAAGACATTGCCGCCCGCTGCGGCTTTACAGACAGCAACTACTTCTGCCGCCTCTTTCGTAAACATACCGAACGCTCCCCTTCCGAGTACCGCCGCCAGTATCACAGCCAGCTGACTGCCAAAAACTAGCATTGTGATCGCCCTCTCACTTCACTAAGCACATTACATTTGTCCAGTATTTGGCAAAATTGACCTGTATCCCCGGCCAGCAGCCCCACCTTATCCTTGAGTTAACCTTTCTGACTTAAGGAAAAATAATGGAACTGTATCTGGATACCGCCAACGTGGCAGAGGTTGAGCGCCTGGCGCGCATTTTTCCGATTGCCGGCGTCACCACCAACCCGAGCATTGTAGCCGCCAGCGGCGAAACCCTCTGGAACGTACTGCCGCGTCTGCAAAACGCCATCGGGCCACAGGGTACGCTGTTTGCCCAGACCATGAGCCGTGAAGCCGAAGGGATGGTGGCAGAAGCCAAACGCCTGAGTAACGCCATTCCTGACATCGTGGTGAAAATCCCGGTGACCGCGCAGGGCCTTATAGCGATAAAAATGCTGAAAAAAGAGGGCATAACCACGTTGGGCACGGCCGTTTACAGCGCCGCCCAGGGTTTACTGGCCGCGCTGGCGGGAGCGAAATATGTCGCACCGTATGTTAACCGCGTCGACGCTCAGGGCGGGGACGGCATTCGTATGGTACAGGAGCTGCAATCCCTGCTCGAACGGCACGCCCCAGAAAGCAGCGTGCTGGCCGCCAGCTTCAAAACACCACGTCAGGCGCTGGACTGCCTGCTCGCCGGATGTGAAGCAATCACGCTTCCTTTAGATGTAGCGCAACAAATGCTCGGCACCCCGGCGGTAGAGTCAGCCATAGAGAAGTTTGAGCACGACTGGAAAAACGCGTTTGGTAACCTCAATCTCTAAGGGAGATCTGTTATGGACCGTATCATTCAATCGCCGGGGAAATATATCCAGGGCGCTGATGTTCTCACCCGTCTCGGCGACTATCTAAAACCACTGGCAACACGCTGGTTGGTTGTGGGCGATAAGTTTGTGCTGGGTTTTGCACAAGAGACCTTGCTTGAGAGTTTCAAAAAAGCGGAAATTCATGCTGAAATCGCGCCCTTCGGTGGCGAATGTTCGCAAAACGAAATCGATCGCCTGAAAAAACGGGCCGACGGCGCCGACTGTATGGCGGTGCTCGGTATCGGCGGCGGGAAAACGCTGGATACCGCCAAAGCGCTGGCGCATTTTATGGACGTGCCCGTTGCCATCGCCCCGACTATCGCCTCCACCGACGCCCCGTGCAGCGCCCTTTCTGTCATTTATACCGACAGCGGTGAATTCGATCGCTACCTGATGCTGCCGCATAACCCGAACATGGTGATTGTCGACACCCGGGTGGTGGCTGGCGCTCCGCCGCGTCTGCTGGCCGCCGGGATAGGCGATGCCCTTGCCACCTGGTTTGAAGCGCGCGCCTGTTCCCGTAGTGGCGCGATCACCATGGCGGGCGGAAAATGTACCCAGGCTGCGCTAGCCCTCGCCGAGTTGTGCTACAACACGTTAATTGAAGAGGGTGAGAAAGCGATGCTCGCAGCCGGGCAGCACGTAGTCACACCGGCGCTGGAGCGCATCATTGAAGCCAATACCTATCTGAGCGGCGTTGGATTTGAAAGCGGTGGACTGGCGGCCGCACACGCCATTCACAACGGAATGACCGCCGTGCCGGAGGCACATTCGTTCTATCACGGTGAAAAAGTGGCGTTCGGGACGCTGACGCAACTGGTGCTGGAAAATGCCCCGGTAGAGGAAATTGAAACCGTCGCGGCGCTGTGTCACAGCGTAGGTTTGCCCATCACGCTGGCACAACTGAACATTAAAGAGGATATTCCGCTTAAAATGCGGCTGATTGCCGAGGCAGCCTGCGCAGAGGGTGAAACCATTCACAACATGCCAGGCGGGGTGTCACCGGATCAGGTTTACGCGGCGCTGCTGGTGGCCGATCAGTACGGGCAACGGTTCCTGCGGGAGTGGGCGTAACCGGTATGGCCGGATAATAAAAAAATCCCCGCCGAAGCGGGGATTGTATTTACTGCAGATCAAACCGATCCAAATCCATCACCTTCGCCCAAGCGGCAACAAAGTCGCGGACGAATTTCTCATGGGCGTCGCTGCTGGCGTAAACCTCGGCCAGCGCGCGCAGCACGGCGTTCGAACCGAATACCAGATCGGCACGCGTGGCGGTGTATTTCACTTCACCGCTGGCGCGATCGCTGCCGGCAAACAGCTCGTTTGATTCATCGGTCGCTTTCCACTGGGTATTCATGTCCAGCAGGTTCACGAAGAAATCATTGCTCAGCACGCCTTCACGATGGGTGAACACGCCGTTCTGACTGCCATCGAAGTTCGCCCCCAGTACGCGCAGACCGCCAATCAGCACCGTCAGTTCTGGTGCAGTGAGCGTCAGCTGCTGGGCCTTATCAATCAACAGAGACTCGGTAGTGGAGGCATCAACCTGTGCACGGTAGTTACGGAAGCCATCGGCAATCGGTTCGAGCAGGTTAAACATCTCGATATCCGTCTGATCCTGGCGCGCATCAACGCGGCCCGGCGTGAACGGTACATTGACGTAAACGCCGGCCTCTTTCGCCGCCTGTTCAACACCCACCACACCTGCCAGCACGATGATATCGGCCAGTGACGCTTTGTTGGTGGTACGCTGAATAGCTTCCAGGGCGGGTAACGCGCGAACCGCTGCGGCGTTAACTTCCCAGTCGCGCTGGGGTGCCAGTGCCAGACGCGCACCGTTGGCGCCGCCACGCTTATCGCCACCGCGGAAGGTCGATGCAGACGCCCAGGCAACGGAAACCAGGTCGCTCACGGACAGACCCGAGGCAATGATTTCCGCTTTCAGACTCTCGATGTCCTCTTTGGTCGGGTTGAACACCGCCTGCGGCAGTGGATCCTGCCAGATGAGATCTTCTTTCGGCACTTCCGGACCAATGTAACGCGCTTTTGGCCCCATATCACGGTGGGTCAGCTTGAACCACGCGCGGGCAAAGGCTTCGTTAAAGGCCTGCGGATCGTTCAGGAAGCGGCGGGAGATTTTCTCGAACTCGGGGTCAAAACGCAGCGTCAGATCGGTGACCAGCATCGTCGGTTTGCGCTTTTTCGACGGGTCGAACGGATCAGGCATAATGTCTGGTGCATCCACGGCTTCGAACTGAATCGCACCCGCCGGGCTGCGGGTCTGCACCCACTCGTATTTGAACAGGTTCTCGAAGAAGTAGTTACTCCACTGGGTCGGCGTTTGTGACCAGATGACTTCCAGCCCGGAGGTGATCGCATCTGCGCCAACGCCGGTACCGTGCGTACTGGTCCAGCCCAGACCCTGCGCTTCAATTGGCGCGGCTTCCGGGTCGGCGCCGACATGGGTCGCCTCACCTGCACCGTGGGTTTTACCGAGGGTATGACCGCCTGCAATCAACGCAACGGTCTCTTCGTCGTTCATCCCCATGTTGCCAAAGGTGGCACGGATCGCCGCGGCCGCTGACAGCGGTTCACCGCTGGCGTTTGGCCCTTCCGGGTTAACGTAAATCAGCCCCATTTCGGTGGCTGCCAGTGGGCGCTTCGCCAGTGCTTCCGGGTCACGGTGGGTGAGCCAGGCTTTTTCATCACCCCAGTTCACGTCCATATCCGGTTCCCAGACATCTTCACGCCCGGCCCCAAAACCAAAGGTACGGAAGCCAGAGTTCTCCAGCGCCACGTTACCGGCAAGGATGAAGAGGTCAGCCCAGGAAATTTTTTGACCGTATTTTTGCTTGATAGGCCACAGGAGACGGCGCGCTTTATCCAGACTTACGTTATCTGGCCAGGAGTTCAGGGGGGCAAAGCGCTGTTGACCGCGCCCTGCGCCACCGCGACCGTCAACGGAGCGATAGGTACCTGCGCCGTGCCAGGCCATACGGATAAACAGGCCCGCATAGCTGCCCCAGTCAGCTGGCCACCACGGCTGAGAGTCGGTCAGAAGTGCTTTGAGATCGCCCTTGAGCGCTGAGTAATCAAGTTTGCTGAATTCTTTGCGGTAGTCAAAGTCTTCACCCAGAGGGTTAGAACGGTTGGAATGTTGATTAAGAAGATCGACGCGGAGTTGTTTTGGCCACCAGTCGCGGCTGCCTGTGCCTGCCCCCGCGCTGTGATCGACGCTGCCCTGATGGAACGGGCACTTGCCGATTGATGCCGCATTATTGCTGTCGTCTGACGTGCTCATCGCTATGCTCCCTTTTACAGTGTTACCGTTACGATATACGCCCTTGTTGATAAGGTATAGTTGAGATAACCCACAGATTCGATAGTTAATTCCGTTTAATTTCCCATTGAAAGTATGTGCGTTCTGTACGTCAAAGGCAGCATTGCTGATATGGCGGGGAAATAAAACCCTTATAAATCAAAAAACCCTCCGAAGAGGGCTTCTATTTGTTATGCGCCAGGCCGAACACCCAGCGTATGGCAAATGGCGTAACTCATTTCCGCGCGGTTGAGCGTATAGAAGTGGAAATCCTTCACTCCTTCACGACTCAAGATCTTCACCATGTCCATCGCGATGTTTGCGCCCACCAGCTTGCGTGTTTCCGGGTCATCGTCCAGCCCTTCGTACATTTTAGACATCCAGTGTGGAATGCGCACATTGGTCATATCGGCAAATTTCTTCGCCTGTTTGAAGTTAGAGACCGGCAAAATTCCCGGGATAATTTCGACGTCGATGCCCGCGGACACACAGCGGTCACGAAAGCGCAGGTAGCTTTCCACATCAAAGAAGAACTGGGTAATGGCGCGGTTCGCACCGGCGTCCACTTTACGCTTCAGGTTAAGCAGATCCGCCTGGGCGCTTTTCGCTTCCGGGTGAACTTCAGGATAAGCAGCAACGGAAATGTCGAAGTCTGCGACCTCTTTCAGCAGCGCGACCAGATCGGTGGCGTACATGTCCGGTTTACCGCTCCCCGGCGGCAGGTCACCACGCAGGGCGACGATATGGCGAATACCGTTGTTCCAGTAGTCCTGGGCAATGGCACGCAGCTCATCGCGCGTCGCGTCGATACAGGTCAGGTGCGGAGCCGCTTCCAGACCCGTACGGTCCTTAATGCCTTTAATGATGCTGTGCGTACGGTCACGCTCACCGGAGTTAGCACCGTAGGTGACGGAGACAAACTTCGGTTTCAGGCTGCTCAGGCGATCGATAGAGCTCCAGAGGGTTTGCTCCATTTCACTGGTGCGCGGCGGGAAAAATTCAAAAGAGACGTTAATCTGACCATTTACTTCGGCCAGGCTCTGATTCAGGGCTTCCCGCTGGTTGGCGTGAAAAAAGCTCATACCTTACCTCATCAATCGCGTGTCATTGTGTGTTGTGTTTCGAACTTCTATACGTTTAGACGTCCAGATGTAAAAATGACGGAAAAGCGGAGGGACGTCAACAGAAATAATCGCCAGGAATGGTGAGGAATGCTCAGGGAAGATGAAGGGAGTTCATGATGGCGGGTGAGTGCGGTCTGATGCCCTCACCCTGTCCCTCTCCCACCGGGAGAGGGAACAAGAAAGATTACAGCAGTTTAGCCAGACGGTTGATGTCGGACTGGATGGCCCCGGCGGTCACATCGCGCCCCGCACCCGGGCCACGGATCACCAGTGGGTTATCACGGTACCAGCGGCTTTCAATGGCGAAAACATTATCGCACGGCAGCAGTGCCGCCAGCGGATGTTCAGGACGAACCGCCTCGACACCCACACGTGCTTTTCCGTTCGCTTCGAAACGCGCCACGTAGCGCAGCACCAGCCCCATCTCGTTTGCCGCTTCCAGACGTTGCACCATCTGCTCGTTCAGCTCTTCGCCGTTCTCGAAGAAATGGTCGACAGAGTCGTCCTCACAGCCAGCAGGCACCAGCGACTCAACGCGGACGGCATCAGGTTCGATGTCATAACCGGCTTCGCGCGCCAGGATCACCAGCTTACGCATAACGTCTTTACCGGAGAGGTCAACGCGTGGGTCAGGTTCCGTTAAGCCCTGTTGCCATGCCTGATCCACCAGGTCAGTGAACGGCACGGTGCCATCAAACTGCAGGAACAGCCAGGAGAGCGTGCCGGAGAAGATGCCACTCAGCGCCAGAATGCTGTCGCCGCTTTCAATCAAATCACGCACGGTATGGTTAACCGGCAAGCCAGCGCCCACCGTAGCGTTATACAGCCAGTGACGGCCTGTCTTTTCAAACGCGTCGTGGATTTGACGGTACTTGTCCGTGCTGCTCGCCCCCGCCAGCTTATTGGCGCTAATAACATGGAAACCGTGGCTGGCGAAATCAAGATACTGATCGGCAAGCTGTTCACTGGCGGTCACGTCCAGCACCACCAGATCGTCATACGGGTGCGCGCGCATCCAGAGGAACAGCGACTCTTCGTCCTGTTCAACCGCTTCATCGTTAAAGAAGGCCAGCGCCCGGCTGGCATCCAGCCCTTCGTAGTTCAGCAGGCTGCGGCGGCTGTCCACCACGCCCGCGAGAATAAATTCAAACCCGGTACGCGCTGAGAGGGTCACCTGCTCGCGCGCGAACAGCTCCAGCCAGCGTGAGCCGATGTTTCCTTTACCAAACAGCACCAGTCCGATGCGTTTCTCCGCACGGAACAGAGAGGTATGCAGACCCTGAATCAGACTCTCGGTGGGTCCTTTACGCAGTACGGCCACCAGGCTGATGCCCTCTTCCGACTGCCAGGTGAATTCAACCGGCTGGCCTTTCAACTGCTGCCAGAAACGGTGGCAGTGCAGCGGGTTGCGGGTAACGCCCGCCCCCACCATCGCCACCAGCGCCAGACCCTGACGCAGGCGAAGCTCGCCCGGCAGGCCCGCTTCATCAAGAATTTTCAGGGCGCTGTCCGCCACTTCGGCGGTGTAGCAGAACTGCAGCAGCTGGCGATCGTTATGCACGCCAACGGCGAGCGGACGCACCTGGGCACGTTTGAGGATCAGGTCGATGTCTTTGTGTGCCAGTTTGAAATCCTGGCCCGCCGGGACCTGGAACTCAATCAGGCAGATGTCGTCATGGCTGGTCACAATTCGCGCCCCCGTACCGGACGCCAGGACGCGTTCGATACGGGTAGAGCCTTGATCCGGGGTGTAACTACAGCGCAGCTGCAGGTCGATGTCGCTCCCGGAAACGGGCTGTAGCGTACGCGCATGCAGAACCGGTGCCGCCAGGCGTGCCAGCTCGCTGGCCTCGTCCAGACGCAGCAGCGGCAGCAGGCAGGCATCTTTCACTTTACGCGGGTCAGCACTGTAGACACCGGCCACGTCGCTCCAGATGGTGACGCGGGAAACGCCTGCCAGCGCACCAATTTGCGTCGCTGAGTAGTCAGAGCCGTTACGTCCCAGCAGCACGGTTTCACCGGCACTGCTGCGGCTGATAAAGCCGGTCACCACAATACGTTTGCCCGGATGCTGAACCAGCAGCTGTTGCAGCAGCGGATATGACAAGCCTTCATCCACCTGCGGCTGAGCGGCGCGTTCGGCGCGCAGGAAGTCACGCGCGTCAAGCCAGGCCGCATCCACGCCCAGGTGTTGCAGCACGGCCGCCATCAGGCGCGCAGACCACACTTCACCGTGGCCGACCACCTCGGCATACACCGCGTCGGTAATACCGCTGTCCAGCAGGGCAGCCAGACGCTCAAGGTCATGCGTAAAGGCGCTAATCAATCCGTCCGCGATGTCCGCAGGCAGTAAGCCGGCAATCAGCTCACTCTGGTAACGACGTAAGGACTGTTGCACCTGATGCGCAGAGAGGCGATCGGTCTGACTCAGTTTGAGCCAGCTAATCAACTGGTTGGTGGTGCTGCCAGCCGCGGAGACAACCATCATGTCCCCCGGCTGCGAATACTCTGTCATGATCCCTGCGACACGCAGGTAACACTTCACATCAGCAAGACTACTACCACCAAACTTGTGCAGTTGACGACCCTTCGCCCCTGCCTGCGCTATCACACTCATGATTACCCCTTGGCTGCGACCCGGAAGCCATTTTCCAGATCGGCAATTAAATCTTCAGAATCTTCAATACCGGTCGAGATACGCAGCAGCGTCTCAGAAATACCGGCGGCGGCACGTGCTTCTGGTGCCATACCTGCGTGCGTCATGGTCGCGGCGTGGGAGATCAAGCTTTCAACCCCACCTAATGATTCCGCCAGCGTAAACAATGACAGCCCGCTCAGGAAGCGACGCAGCGTTTGCTCGTCACCGTCCAGTTCAAAACTTAACATCGCGCCAAATCCCTTTTGTTGACGCGCGGCAATCTCGTGCCCCTGGTTTTCCGGCAGCGACGGGTGATAGAGCTTTTTCACCAGCGGCTGGGTCTTCAGGAAATCGACAATCGCCTGAGCATTGCGCTGCGCCACTTCCATGCGCGGCGACAGCGTGCGGATACCGCGCAACAACAGGTAGCTGTCGAAAGCGCTCGCAGTGACGCCAATGTTATTGGCCCACCATGCCAGTTCGGTGACAACGTCGGGATCTTTTGCAATCACCACGCCCGCTACCACATCAGAATGACCGTTCAGATATTTTGTGCATGAATGCAATACCAGATCGGCACCCAGCGCAAGCGGGTTCTGAAGGGCCGGACTGAGGAAGGTATTATCCACTACACTTATCGCTCCCGCATCCCTTGCGCGCTGACAAATTTTCGCAATATCGACGACGCGCAACAATGGATTGCTTGGACTTTCCACCAGCACCAGCTTCGGTTTCTCTGCCAGCGCCTGTTTCAGCGCCTGTTCGTCGTTTTGATCGACAAACTGCACGCGGTAGCACCCGCGTTTTGCGAGGCTGTCAAACAGACGATAGCTACCACCGTAACAGTCATGCGGTGCCACCAGCAGGTCACCCGGCTTCAGAAATACCGTCGTCACCAGGTGAATCGCAGACATCCCGGTGTTGGTTAACACGGCGCCTGCACCGCCTTCCAGCTCCGCCAGCGTGCGCTGGGTCACGTCACGCGTCGGGTTGCCGCGACGGGAGTAGTCATGCGCACGGGGTTCATTAAAACCGGTAAAATTGTAAGTACTGGAAAGATGAATTGGCGGGACAACACAGCCGTACTGCTCGTCATCATTTAATCCGCTACGCACTGCGATGGTGGCCTGTTTACGCGTCATGGTGAAGGCTTCCTGGCTAAAAGAGGTGAAAAGTCAGGCACCAGAGTAAACACTGAAAGTATGGACGTCAATACATCTGGACATCTAAACTTCTTTGCGTATAGATTGAGCAATGCGCAAATAGCCGTTAAAATTATATGCTTTAGTGCACGCTGCAGCGGCAATATCCGTGCCACGGTATCGTCTCTACGGTAAACTACGCTGGATTACGGTCAAAACTGGCGATGACGGGTTTTGCACCTTTAGATTAATGACTGAGAGGATTAAAGGTATCTCATGGCTGAATGGAGCGGCGAATATATCAGCCCATACGCTGAGCACGGTAAGAAGAGTGAGCAAGTAAAGAAAATTACGGTTTCCATTCCTCTGAAGGTGTTGAAGATCCTCACCGATGAACGTACGCGTCGTCAGGTGAACAACCTGCGCCACGCGACCAACAGCGAACTGCTGTGCGAAGCGTTTCTGCATGCGTTTACCGGTCAACCGTTGCCAAACGATGAAGATCTGCGCAAAGAGCGTAGTGATGAAATTCCGGAAGAGGCGAAGGTGATCATGCGTGAACTGGGTATCGACCCGGATACGTGGGAATACTGAGAAGCGGATACAAAAAAGGCACCTTGCGGTGCCTTTTTTTCGGGAAACTTACTTAGCGCCCGGGATGCTGAAACGCTTGTTGAAGCGGTCAACACGGCCACCGGTTGCAACATCACGCTGCTTACCAGTGTAGAACGGGTGGCATTTGCCGCACACGTCCAGGTTCAGATCGTGACCCACGGTAGAGCGGATCTGGATAGAGTTACCGCAAGAACAGTTTGCAGTAATCATTTCGTATTTCGGGTGAATATCTTTTTTCATGGGAGAACCTCAGTTAAGGCCGCGTCGCTCTTCCAGCCCTAACGCCAGACACCACGCGATGTTGAATGTAAGTTCTTTGGCGTAAAGTACACCAAAGGCGGCGAATCATACAGAATTTGACCAACGTATGCAAACTGATCCGCACGCCGCTTTCACTAATGTGTATACTAACGCGCCACTTTTCAAGTCAGGAAGATTCGATGCCCGTCGCTCACGTTGCCCTGCCCGTTCCGCTTCCCCGCACCTTTGACTATCTGCTGCCTGACAGCATGAGCGCCAAAGCGGGCTGTCGCGTGACCGTGCCATTTGGCAAACAGCAGCGTATTGGGATTGTGGTGTCGGTGAGCGATAAGAGCGAATTGCCGCTCAATGAGCTGAAAGCCGTCGCGGAGGTACTGGACAGCGAGCCCGTGTTCTCCACCAGCATCTGGCGGCTCCTGCTGTGGGCGGCAGATTACTACCATCATCCCATCGGCGATGTCCTGTTCCACGCCCTGCCTATTATGCTTCGTCAGGGTAAAAGTGCCAGCCACGCTCCCCTCTGGTATTGGTTTGCCACTGAGGAGGGTCAGGCGGTCGATATCAATAGCCTGAAACGCTCGCAGAAACAGCAGCAGGCGCTGGCGGCCCTGCGTCAGGGGAAAATCTGGCGACATCAGGTTGACGAGCTTGAGGTGAGTGAAACGGCGCTGCAGGCCCTGCGCAAAAAAGGGCTGAGCGAACTGGCAAGCGAGGCGCCTGCCCTTTATGACTGGCGGGACAGTTTCTCCGTTTCAGGGGATCGTCTGCGACTCAACACCGAGCAGGCCACCGCCGTAGGAGCCATTCACAGCGCCTCCGATCATTTCTCCGCCTGGCTACTGGCAGGGGTCACCGGCTCCGGCAAAACAGAAGTGTATCTCAGCGTACTGGAAAACGTGCTTGCGCAGGGTAAACAGGCGCTGGTGATGGTTCCGGAAATCGGCCTCACGCCACAAACCATCGCCCGTTTTCGCGAGCGGTTTAATGCGCCGGTTGAAGTGTTACACTCGGGCCTGAACGACAGCGAGCGCCTCAGCGCCTGGCTGAAAGCCAAAAACGGCGAAGCGGCGATTGTGATTGGCACCCGTTCCTCGCTGTTTACGCCGTTTAAAAACCTCGGCGTTATCGTCATCGATGAAGAGCATGACAGCTCCTATAAGCAACAGGAAGGCTGGCGCTATCACGCCCGCGATCTGGCCGTTTATCGCGCCCATAGCGAGCAAATCCCGATTATTCTTGGCTCCGCGACGCCCGCCCTCGAAACGCTGCATAACGTTCGCCAGCGTAAATACCACATGCTGCGCCTGACGCGGCGCGCAGGGAACGCGCGCCCTGCTATTCAGCATGTGCTGGATCTAAAAGGCCAGCAGGTGCAGGCGGGGTTAGCGCCTGCGCTTATCACCCGGATGCGCCAGCATTTGCAGGCCGGTAATCAGGTCATTTTATTCCTTAACCGCCGCGGGTTTGCCCCGGCGCTGTTGTGTCACGACTGCGGCTGGATTGCCGAATGCCCGCGCTGCGACCACTACTACACGTTCCATCAGGCCCAGCGCCATTTGCGCTGCCACCACTGCGACAGCCAGCGGCCGGTACCACGCCAGTGTCCGTCATGTGGCTCAACGCATATCGTGCCGGTCGGCCTGGGGACGGAGCAACTGGAAGAGGCCCTTAAGCCTTTCTTCCCTGACGTTCCTCTTTCCCGCATCGACCGTGACACCACCAGCCGCAAAGGGGCGCTGGAACAGCAGCTGGCGGAAGTGCATCGCGGTGGCGCACGCATTCTGATTGGCACGCAGATGCTGGCCAAAGGGCACCACTTCCCGGACGTAACGCTGGTCGCCCTGCTGGACGTAGACGGCGCGCTGTTTTCGGCCGATTTCCGCTCTGCAGAACGTTTTGCCCAGCTTTATACCCAGGTTGCCGGACGTGCCGGTCGCGCAGGCAAACAGGGTGAGGTGGTTTTACAGACCCACCATCCTGAACATCCGTTACTGCAAACCCTGCTGCATAAAGGCTATGACGCGTTTGCGGAGCAGGCGCTGGCAGAACGCCAGACGATGCAGCTTCCGCCGTGGACCAGCCACGTCATCATTCGCGCAGAAGATCACAACAACCAGCAGGCACCGCTTTTCCTGCAGCAGCTGAGAAATCTCCTGCAGGCCAGTCCGCTGGTGGATAACCCGCTGTGGATACTGGGGCCGGTGCCGGCGCTGGCACCAAAGCGTGGTGGACGTTTCCGCTGGCAGATTTTGCTCCAGCACCCTTCGCGCATCCGCCTGCAACATATCGTCAGCGGCGCGCTGGTGCTGATCAATACCCTACCGGAAGCGCGCAAAGTGAAGTGGGTACTGGACGTTGATCCTATCGAAGGCTGAAGACGGATCGAAAAATTTAACGCTCCTCACACTTTTTATGAAAATTCTGTAACCGATTCCATTAACTATCTGTAAAAATGGTGGCGTCAGAAGTTCGGTGTTCAGGCGAGGAGAAGACGTTGAAGTCCAGAAAAGAGGTTGCCACGGCGACCATGAAAGACGTTGCCCAGAAAGCACAAGTCTCTACGGCAACCGTGTCCCGCGCATTAATGAACCCGGATAAAGTCTCCCAGGCGACCCGTAACCGGGTAGAGCAGGCTGCGCTGGAAGTGGGCTATTTCCCGCAGGCGATGGGACGAAACGTTAAACGCAATGAGTCGCGCACCATCCTGGTGATTGTGCCGGACATCTGCGATCCCTTCTTCAGCGAGATTATTCGTGGTATCGAAGTGACGGCGGCAGAGCAAGGTTATCTGGTGCTGATTGGCGACTGTGCTCACCAGAACCAGCAGGAAAAAACCTTTATCGACCTCATTATCACCAAGCAGATCGATGGCATGTTGCTGCTTGGGTCTCGCCTGCCGTTTGATGCCAGCATTGAAGAGCAGCGCAATTTACCGCCGATGGTGATGGCCAACGAGTTTGCACCCGAGCTGGAGCTGCCGACGGTACATATTGATAACCTGACCGCCGCGTTCAACGCCGTCAACTATCTTCAGGAGCTGGGGCACAAGCGTATTGGCTGCATTGCCGGGCCGGAAGAGATGCCATTGTGCCACTACCGCCTGCAGGGCTACGTTCAGGCGCTGCGCCGTACCGGCGTCACCGTCGATCCGCACTACATTGCTCGCGGGGATTTCACCTTTGAAGCCGGTGGACAGGCGCTGGAGAAGCTGCTGGATCTGCCCGAGCCGCCGACCGCGGTGTTCTGTCACAGCGATGTGATGGCACTGGGGGCATTATCGTATGCGAAGCGCCGCGGCCTGCGCATACCGAAAGATTTGTCGATCATCGGATTCGATAATATTTCGCTGTCAGAATTTTGCGATCCTCCACTCTCGACCGTGGCGCAGCCGCGCTATGATATTGGGCGTGAAGCGATGCTTCTTCTGCTGGATCAGCTGCATGGTCAAACAGTTAACAGCGGCTCGCGGTTGCTGGACTGTGAATTGATTGTGCGCGGTTCTACCCAGGCATTGACTTAAAGTAAATGTCTTTCAGACACCCTTATCTGGTCAAAGCCCCGCCGCTTAAGTAACATGGCGGGCTGACGAACGAATAAATACAGCGAAACGATAGTGGCACAACGAGATTATGTACGTCGCGGCCAGCCGGCACCTTCGCGACGCAAAAAGAGTAGCTCAAGGAAAAAGCAACGTAACCTGCCTGCTGTCTCGCCAGCGATGGTCGCTATTGCTGCGGCTGTAGTCGTGGCCTTTATTGGTGGTCTGTACTTTATCACGCACCATAAAAAAGAAGAGTCCGAGGCGCTTCAGGCCAGCAAGGTTGCCGGAAACGGCCTTCCGCCGAAGCCTGAAGAGCGCTGGCGCTATATCAAAGAGCTGGAAAGCCGTCAGCCTGGCGTACGTGCGCCGACCGAACCTTCAGCGGGTGGCGAAGTGCAAAATGCCAGCCAGTTGACGGATGAACAGCGTCAGTTGCTGGCACAAATGCAGGCCGATATGCGCCAGCAGCCTACGCAGCTGAACGAAGTGCCGTGGAACGAGCAGACGCCGGAACAGCGTCAGCAAACGCTGCAGCGTCGTCAGGCGCAGCAGCAGCTCCAACAGCAACAGCAGCAACAACAGCAGTGGGCGCAAACCCAGCCAGTGCAGCAGCCTAAAACGCAGCCGCGGGTGACGGAACAGCCGTATCAGCAGCAAACGCGAACGGCGCAGTCCCAGCCAGTGCAGCAACCGCCGAAGGCCCAGCCGCAGAAACAGGCGGCTCAGCCGTATCAGGATCTGCTGCAGACGCCGGCGCATACCACTGCGCAGCAGCCGAAAACGCAGCAGGCCGCACCGGTAACCAAAGAGACCGATGCGCCGAAACAGACTGCTGAGAAAAAAGACGAACGCCGCTGGATGGTGCAATGTGGTTCATTCAAAGGTGCTGAGCAGGCGGAAACGGTGCGCGCACAGCTGGCTTTTGAAGGGTTTGATTCACGCATTACCACCAATAACGGCTGGAATCGCGTGGTGATTGGCCCGGTCAAAGGCAAAGAAAATGCCGACGGAACCATTTCCCGTTTGAAAGTGGCGGGACACACAAACTGCATTCGACTCGCTACCGGGGGTTGAAACCCCCAAATTCCCCCCCATCTATCATTCTATTCAGCCCTGAGCACAGGCTCAGGGCTTCTGTTTCCCGATTCTGTAACCAGGGGGTCTGCTCGTGACAACAATAGTAAGTGTACGCCGTAACGGCCACGTGGTAATCGCCGGTGATGGCCAGGCCACGCTGGGTAATACCGTAATGAAAGGCAACGTGAAGAAAGTTCGTCGTTTATACAACGACAAAGTGATCGCCGGTTTTGCAGGCGGCACAGCTGACGCCTTCACGCTGTTCGAACTGTTTGAACGCAAACTGGAAATGCACCAGGGTCACCTGGTGAAAGCCGCCGTTGAGCTGGCGAAAGACTGGCGTACCGATCGCATGCTGCGCAAACTTGAAGCGCTGCTGGCGGTGGCCGATGAAACCGCTTCGCTTATCATCACCGGTAACGGTGACGTCATTCAGCCTGAAAACGACCTGATTGCTATTGGCTCTGGTGGCCCGTACGCCCAGGCTGCAGCCCGTGCGCTGTTGGAAAACACCGACATGAACGCGCGCGATATCGCGGTGAAGGCGTTGGATATTGCAGGTGATATCTGCATCTATACCAACCACAACCACACCATCGAAGAATTACCGTCTAAAGCGTAAGGATCTCCCATGTCTGAAATGACCCCACGCGAAATTGTCAGCGAACTGGACAAGCATATTATCGGCCAGGACAACGCCAAGCGTTCCGTGGCTATTGCCCTGCGTAACCGCTGGCGCCGCATGCAGCTCGAAGAAGAGCTGCGCCATGAAGTGACGCCAAAAAACATTCTGATGATCGGCCCGACCGGTGTCGGTAAAACCGAAATCGCCCGTCGTCTGGCGAAACTGGCTAACGCCCCGTTCATCAAAGTCGAAGCCACCAAGTTCACCGAAGTGGGCTATGTGGGTAAAGAAGTGGACTCCATCATTCGCGATCTGACCGACTCGGCGATCAAAATGGTGCGCGTCCAGGCGATTGAGAAAAACCGCTACCGCGCCGAAGAGATGGCGGAAGAGCGCATTCTTGACGTCCTGATCCCACCGGCGAAGAACAACTGGGGCCAGGCTGAACAGCAGGCTGAGCCGTCAGCGGCGCGTCAGGCGTTCCGCAAAAAACTGCGTGAAGGCGAGCTGGACGACAAAGAGATTGAGATCGATCTTGCTGCTGCTCCTATGGGTGTGGAGATCATGGCACCGCCTGGCATGGAAGAGATGACCAGCCAGCTGCAGTCCATGTTCCAGAACCTGGGCGGCCAAAAGCAGAAAGCGCGTAAGCTGAAAATCAAAGACGCCATGAAGCTGCTGATCGAAGAAGAAGCGGCGAAACTGGTGAACCCGGAAGAGCTAAAGCAGGATGCTATCGACGCGGTTGAGCAGCACGGTATCGTGTTTATCGACGAAATCGACAAAATCTGTAAGCGTGGCGAATCCTCAGGCCCGGATGTCTCCCGTGAAGGCGTTCAGCGCGACCTGCTGCCGCTGGTTGAAGGCTGCACCGTCTCCACCAAACACGGTATGGTCAAAACGGACCACATCCTGTTTATCGCCTCTGGCGCATTCCAGGTGGCGAAACCGTCTGACCTGATCCCGGAACTGCAGGGTCGTCTGCCGATTCGCGTGGAGCTGCAGGCGCTGACCACTGAAGATTTCGAACGCATCCTGACCGAGCCAAATGCCTCTGTGACCGTACAGTACAAAGCGCTGATGGCAACCGAAGGTGTGAACATCGAGTTCACTGAAGACGGTATCAAACGCATCGCCCAGGCCGCCTGGCAGGTCAACGAAACCACCGAGAACATCGGTGCCCGTCGTCTGCACACCGTGCTGGAGCGCCTGATGGAAGATATCTCTTATGATGCGAGCGACCTGAACGGTCAAAGCATTACCATTGACGCAGAATATGTGGGTAAACACCTGGATGCGTTAGTGGCAGATGAAGATCTGAGCCGTTTTATCCTATAATCGCGGTTACTGCATTCTCATCACGTTTAATGGGGGCTAATGCCCCCATTTTTATTGGCTAAATTACTATGACTGACATCAGCCGTACTCAGGCGTGGCTCGAAAGTCTGCGCCCTAAAACTCTTCCTCTGGCCTTTGCCGCCATTATCGTCGGTACGGCGCTTGCCTGGTGGCAAGGCTATTTCGACCCGCTGGTTGCCGGGCTGGCACTGATTACCGCCGGTCTGCTGCAAATTCTCTCCAATCTCGCCAACGACTATGGCGATGCGGTTAAAGGCAGCGACAAACCCGACCGTATCGGGCCACTGCGCGGTATGCAGAAAGGGGTCATTACCCAGGCGCAGATGAAGCGCGCGCTGATCATCACCGTGGCGCTGATTTGTCTTTCCGGCCTGGCGCTGGTAACGGTCGCGTCTAAAACCCCCAGCGATTTTATTGGCTTCCTGGTACTGGGTCTGCTCGCCATTATTGCCGCCATTACCTATACCGTCGGTACCCGCCCTTACGGATATATTGGGCTGGGTGATATCTCCGTGCTGGTGTTCTTCGGCTGGCTGAGCGTGATGGGGAGCGGGTACTTACAGGCACATACCCTGATCCCGGCCCTGTTCCTGCCGGCAACCGCCTGCGGCATGCTGGCGACGGCGGTGCTTAACATCAACAACCTGCGCGATATCGACAGCGACCGTGAGAACGGCAAAAACACGCTGGCCGTGCGTCTGGGGCCCGTTAATGCACGCCGTTATCATGCGTGTCTGCTGCTGGGCGCTCTGCTGTGCCTGGCGCTGTTTAACGTTATCTCGCTGCACAGCATATGGGGCTGGCTGTTTGTACTCGCCGCACCGCTGCTGATTAAGCAGGCGCGATTCGTCATGCGTGAACTCAGCCCTGCGGCCATGCCGCCAATGCTGGAGCGTACGGTAAAAGGGGCACTGCTGACTAACCTGTTGTTCGTCATCGGGATTGTCTTAAGTCAGACGCTGGGTTAACTGACAAATATCAATTAACAATTGATGATTTTGCCAACAACGCATTTAGCACGATATACTGAACACATTCGCAGCAACTGAGCGTTAAACCTATGAAATACGATACCTCCGAGCTTTGTGACATCTACCAGGAAGATGTCAACGTCGTTGAACCGCTGTTCTCCAACTTTGGTGGGCGGTCGTCGTTTGGCGGACAAATCGTCACGGTGAAATGTTTCGAGGATAACGGGTTGCTCTATGATCTGCTCGAACAGAACGGCCGTGGCCGCGTTCTGCTGGTTGATGGCGGGGGCTCCGTACGTCGTGCCCTCATTGATGCTGAGCTCGCCCGTCTTGCCGTACAGAACGAGTGGGAAGGCATTGTGGTGTATGGCTCAGTGCGCCAGGTGGACGATCTCGAAGACCTGGACATTGGCATTCAGGCTATCGCGGCCATTCCGGTGGGTGCTGCAGGTGAAGGTATCGGCGAAAGCGACGTGCGCGTCAATTTCGGCGGCGTGACCTTCTTCTCCGGTGACCATCTCTATGCCGATAACACCGGGATTATCCTTTCCGAAGATCCGCTGGATATCGAGTAATAAAAAAGCCGGGTGGCGGCGACGCCTTACCCGGCCTGTTCTGCATTTCCCGAAAGAAATTACACTTCTTCCATACGCCCCAGCAGCGCCTGCAGACGATCCTGCCAGCCATTCTGCTGTTCACGCAGCTGGTTGTTTTCGCGCTCCAGTTCTTCACGGCTGTGCTGGGCGTTCTGAACTTCCTGCGCCAGGCTGTTGTTCTTCTCTTTCAGCTCTTCAATTTCCATCTGCAGCAGCGTGATGGTGTCAATCGCCTGCTGTACTTTCGATTCCAGTTTCTCAAACACTTCTAAAGACATGATCCTACCTCTCCTGAATTGCAAGGCGACGCTTTAACGTAAACGCGCACAACAGATATGCCGATTGTATGAAGCCCCGTCGCCCCTGTCCAGCGGCAGACCGCGCAGATCGTGGTTTGCAACACTTTTCGGCCTCGTCCTGGTGCGTTCGCGGCATATACCCCTAAATTGTTAACTCATTCGTTAATGAAATGATTCAGCTCACATTTTGCTATTGGTGTAAAAATGCGCTTTATGGCGCGAAAACGCTCATTTTATTGACGCAGACCACACATTTTGATTTCGATATTTCTCGTTTTTGCTCGTTAACGATAAATTAACACTATGTCTACAGGGCATCGTGGCTGTCACGGGCGGTCATGCTAACAATAAACATCAATTTCTTCAGGATTCCGATTATGAGTCAGACATCAACCTTAAAAGGCCAGTGCATTGCCGAGTTCCTTGGTACCGGGTTGTTGATATTCTTCGGAGTGGGCTGTGTTGCTGCACTGAAAGTGGCGGGTGCCAGTTTCGGTCAGTGGGAAATCAGTATTATCTGGGGTCTGGGCGTGGCGATGGCCATCTACCTGACCGCAGGGGTTTCCGGCGCACATCTTAACCCGGCGGTGACCATCGCGCTGTGGCTGTTCGCGTGCTTCGACGGACGCAAAGTTGTTCCCTTCATCCTTTCTCAGTTTGCCGGCGCGTTTTGCGCAGCGGCGTTAGTTTACGGGCTTTATTACAATCTTTTCATCGACTTCGAACAGACTCATCATATGGTGCGTGGCAGTGTCGAAAGTCTGGATCTGGCAGGCATTTTCTCAACCTATCCCAACCCGCATATCAATTTTGTGCAGGCGTTCGCAGTTGAAATGGTGATTACCGCTATTCTGATGGGCGTTATCCTGGCGCTGACCGACGACGGAAACGGCATTCCGCGCGGCCCGCTGGCACCGCTGCTGATTGGCCTGCTGATTGCGGTGATCGGCGCATCCATGGGCCCGCTGACTGGGTTTGCGATGAACCCGGCGCGTGATATCGGACCTAAAGCTTTTGCCTTTATCGCAGGATGGGGCGACGTGGCCTTCACCGGCGGTAAAGATATCCCTTACTTCCTGGTACCGCTGTTTGCACCGGTTGTCGGGGCTGCGCTGGGTGCATTTAGCTACCGCAAATTAATTGGTCGCCATTTACCGTGCGACACCTGTGTGGAAGAGGAGAAGGAAACGACTTCTACCGCACAACAAAAAGCTTCGCTGTAATCTGACTACGGGACACATACCATGACCGAAAAAAAATATATCGTTGCGCTCGACCAGGGCACTACCAGCTCCCGCGCTGTCGTAATGGATCATGACGCGAATATCGTCAGCGTGTCACAGCGCGAATTTGAGCAAATCTATCCTCGTCCAGGCTGGGTTGAACACGATCCTATGGAGATCTGGGCTTCACAAAGCTCCACGCTGGTAGAAGTGCTGGCGAAAGCCGATATCAGTTCCGACGAGATTGCCGCTATCGGTATTACCAACCAGCGTGAAACCACTATCGTCTGGGAGCGCGAAACCGGTAAGCCCATTTACAATGCCATCGTCTGGCAGTGCCGCCGTACGTCAGAAATCTGCGAACAGCTGAAGCGCGACGGTATGGAAGACTATGTGCGTAGCGCAACCGGTCTGGTCGTTGACCCGTATTTCTCCGGTACCAAAGTGAAATGGATCCTCGACCACGTTGAGGGTTCACGTGAACGTGCAAAACGCGGTGAGCTGCTGTTTGGTACCGTCGACACCTGGCTTATCTGGAAGATGACCCAGGGGCGTGTCCACGTCACTGATTACACCAACGCCTCGCGCACCATGCTGTTCAACATCAATACCCTGGAGTGGGATGACAAGATGCTGGACGCGCTGGATATCCCGCGCGCGATGTTGCCAGAAGTCCGCAAATCTTCTGAAGTTTACGGTCAGACCAATATCGGCGGCAAAGGCGGCACGCGTATTCCAATCGCCGGTATTGCCGGTGACCAGCAGGCGGCGCTGTTTGGCCAGCTGTGCGTTAAGGAAGGGATGGCGAAAAACACCTACGGTACCGGCTGCTTTATGCTGATGAACACCGGTGAGAAAGCGGTGAAATCAGAAAACGGCTTGCTGACCACCATCGCCTGCGGCCCACGCGGTGAAGTGAACTATGCGCTGGAAGGTGCGGTGTTCATGGCAGGTGCGTCTATTCAGTGGCTGCGTGACGAGATGAAACTCATCAGCGATGCGTTTGACTCCGAGTATTTCGCAACCAAAGTGAAGGACACCAACGGTGTGTATGTGGTTCCGGCCTTTACCGGTCTGGGCGCACCCTACTGGGACCCGTATGCACGCGGCGCGATTTTCGGCCTGACCCGTGGGGTAAACTCGAACCACATTATCCGCGCTACGCTGGAATCCATCGCTTATCAGACGCGCGACGTACTGGAAGCAATGCAGGCTGACTCCGGCATTCGTCTGCACGCCCTGCGCGTGGACGGCGGCGCCGTTGCCAACAACTTCCTGATGCAGTTCCAGTCCGACATTCTGGGCACCCGCGTAGAGCGCCCGGAAGTACGTGAAGTCACCGCGCTGGGTGCGGCGTACCTTGCAGGTCTGGCTGTCGGCTTCTGGCAGAATCTGGATGAACTGCAGGAAAAAGCGGTTATCGAACGCGAATTCCGCCCTGGCATCGAAACCACTGAGCGTAACTATCGCTACAGCGGCTGGAAGAAAGCGGTGAAACGCGCCCTGGCGTGGGAAGAGCACGAGCAGTAATTTCTCCCGTCCCCTCTCCCCGCCGGGGAGAGGGGACCGACCGCACCCACCCCCACTCTGTGATAAACTTCGTGCAATTCCTTTTGATTGCACGAGTACCTCATGAAACGTGAACTGGCTATCGAGTTTTCCCGCGTCACCGAAGCTGCCGCACTGGCGGGCTATAAATGGCTCGGCCGTGGCGACAAAAATACCGCAGACGGTGCGGCTGTCCATGCCATGCGCATTGTGCTTAACCAGGTCAACATCGATGGCACCATCGTCATTGGCGAAGGCGAGATCGACGAAGCGCCAATGCTCTATATCGGTGAGAAAGTGGGCACCGGCAAAGGTGATGCCGTGGATATCGCGGTTGACCCGATTGAGGGTACCCGCATGACGGCAATGGGCCAGGCCAACGCGCTGGCCGTGCTGGCGGTAGGGGACAAAGGCTGTTTCCTCAACGCGCCGGATATGTACATGGAAAAGCTGATTGTCGGCCCCGGCGCCAAAGGGGCTATCGACCTGAGCCTGCCGCTGGAAGAGAATCTGCGTAACGTTGCCAGGGCGCTGGAAAAACCGCTTAGCGCGCTCACCGTGACCATTCTGGCGAAACCGCGCCACGATGCCACCATTGCCCAGTTGCAACAGCTCGGCGTTCGCGTCTTTGCCATCCCGGATGGCGACGTGGCAGCATCTATCCTGACCTGCATGCCAGACAGCGAAGTGGATGTGCTTTACGGCATCGGCGGCGCGCCGGAAGGTGTGGTCTCCGCCGCGGTGATCCGCGCTCTGGATGGCGACATGCAGGCCCGTCTGTTGCCCCGTCATGAAGTCAAAGGCGACAGCGAAGAGAATCGCCGTATTGGGGAAAAAGAGCTGGCACGCTGCGAAGCGATGGGTATTGAAGCCAACAAGGTGCTTGCGCTGGATGACATGGCGCGCAGCGACAACGTTGTCTTCTCCGCAACCGGCATCACCAAAGGTGACCTGCTGGATGGCATCACCCGTAAGGGCAATATGGCCACCACCGAAACCCTGCTGATCCGCGGTAAATCGCGCACCATTCGCCGCATTCAGTCTGTTCACTATCTGGATCGTAAAGACCCTGACGTGCAGGCGCACATTCTGTAAAACCGTTTGATCGATAGAGCTTTCCGGCCCAAATGGGCTGGAAATCTTCGCCACAAGTCCGGAAGATAGAACAGAGAAAAAGCACAGGAGAAGATCATGGCGGACTGGGTAACAGGTAAAGTCACAAAAATACAGTTCTGGACCGATGCGCTATTTAGTCTCACCCTGCATGCTCCCGTCCACCCGTTTACGGCCGGGCAATTTGCGAAGCTGGGGCTGGATGTTGACGGCGAGCGCGTGCAGCGCGCCTATTCCTACGTTAACGCCCCCGATAACCCGGATCTCGAGTTCTATCTGGTCACCGTCCCGGACGGCAAACTCAGCCCACGCCTTGCCGCGCTTAAGCCCGGTGACGATGTGCAAATTGTGAGTGAAGCGGCCGGTTTCTTCGTACTGGACGAAATCCCGGACTGCGACACCCTCTGGATGCTGGCAACCGGCACGGCCATTGGCCCCTATCTCTCTATTTTGCAGTACGGCAAAGACCTTGAGCGCTTTAAAAACATCGTGCTGGTTCACGCCGCGCGCTATGCCGCAGACTTGAGCTATCTTCCGCAGATGCAGGCGCTGGAAAAGCAGTACGGCGGGAAACTGAAAATTCAGACCGTGGTCAGCCGCGAAACCGCAGCAGGTTCACTGACGGGCCGCGTACCGGCATTGATTGAGAGTGGTGCACTGGAAGACGCAATTGGCTTGCCGATGAGCGCTGAAACCAGCCATGTCATGCTGTGTGGCAACCCGCAGATGGTTCGCGACACGCAGCAGCTTCTGAAGGATACCCGGCAGATGACGAAACATCTTCGCCGCCGGCCGGGCCATATGACTGCCGAACACTACTGGTGATCAGCGGTATTTCACCTCAAGGGTGTCTTTGCCGTATTTGTTTTCGCTCTGGGTGCCGATAAACGCGCCCAGATCGACCACCATCATGACAAAAATAATGGTTGGTAGCAGTCTGCCCACCACCCAGGGAAGGATGGACGGAAGTATCGACCAGTTCCCGGCCACCAGCATCCACGCCAGAATAATCAGAAAAGCCCACGCGCCGGAACGGCCGCGATCGTGCAGACGTTTCACCACCACGGCCGCGGTTGGCCACAGTAAACAGACCAGCGCAAACGCCGCCGTTTGTGTGCTGAGCCATGCGTTGAAGGCAACGAAAAACAGAAGCAGCATGGCAACGATCCACGTCGCCATCCAGATCCAGAAGTCACGGCGTCCAATACGCCCTTTGAATGAAAACAACCACTGCTGTATGGTCATGTAAGGTTCCTTATTATCATATAGCGCGCATTTTACCCTGGAGTTGTGACCTTTTGACAAGCCGACCAGATATCGATTTAATCATGAACACTTACGGCCAGGGGCAATGTTGATGAAAAGTTCGGCACGTTCTCTTTTCCTGTGTTTAGTGATGCTCATCGCGGGTGTCCCCCTGCACGCCGCCGAAACCACTGCCCCGACGACAGCCCCCTATCTGCTGGCAGGTGCGCCCTCGTTCGATCAGTCAATCAGCCAGTTTCGTGAAACCTTCAATAAAACCAACCCCACGCTACCGCTGGATGAATTCCGCGCCATTGACAGCTCCCGGGATACGCCAACCCTGACCCGGGCTGCGAGCAAGATTAACGAGAATTTATATGCCTCCACTGCGCTGGAGCGCGGCACGCTAAAAATCAAAAGCATGCAGATAACCTGGCTGCCGATTCAGGGGCCAGAGCAGAAAGCCGCTAAGGCAAAAGCGCTTGAGTACATGAGCGCGATACTGCAGGCTTTTACGCCCGCGCTGACCAAAAAGCAAAGCCAGCAAAAGCTGCAAAAACTTCTCACCGCCGGTAAAAACAAGCGTTACTACGCCGATACCGAAGGGGCCATACGCTATGTGGTGGCAGATAACGGCGAAAAAGGACTGACCTTCGCTGTTGAACCGATTAAGCTGGCACTATCAGACACACTCGGCGGGGCGAATTAATGACAAAAAGCAAAGCCTTTCGAGGGAAAATCTCTATACTGATTCACAGACCATGCTGCCCGACAGGGCGGCCATATTCCTTAATTCGCTAATTTAGCGTGGAGAATTGAAATGCGACATCCTTTAGTGATGGGTAACTGGAAACTGAACGGCAGCCGCCACATGGTAAACGAACTGGTTGCGAACCTGCGTAAAGAGCTGGCGGGCGTGACGGGCTGCGCGGTTGCTATCGCTCCGCCGGATATGTACCTGGATCTGGCTAAACATGCCGCTGACGGCAGCCACATCATTCTGGGCGCACAGAACGTTGACGTTAACCTGTCAGGCGCATTCACCGGTGAAACCTCTGCTGAAATGCTGAAAGATATCGGCGCGAAATACATCATCATCGGCCACTCTGAGCGTCGCACTTACCACAAAGAATCCGACGAATTTATCGCGAAGAAATTCGCGGTGCTGAAAGAGCAGGGTCTGATCCCGGTTCTGTGCATCGGTGAAACCGAAGCCGAAAACGAAGCAGGCAAAACGGAAGAAGTGTGTGCTCGTCAGATCGACGCCGTGCTGAAAACGCAGGGTGCTGCCGCATTCGAAGGCGCGGTTATCGCGTACGAACCCGTCTGGGCGATCGGTACCGGCAAATCAGCGACCCCTGCGCAGGCACAGGCGGTTCACAAATTTATCCGTGACCACATTGCTAAAGCGGACGCGAAAGTGGCTGAGCAGGTAATTATTCAGTACGGCGGTTCCGTTAACGCATCCAACGCTGCTGAGCTGTTCACCCAGCCAGACATCGATGGCGCGCTGGTTGGCGGTGCATCCCTGAAAGCTGACGCTTTCGCGGTGATCGTTAAAGCAGCAGAAGCGGCTAAACAGGCGTAAAAACCGACTTCCCTCCCCCACCGGGGAGGGAAATTACACTTTCCCCAGCACGCTAAACCACAGATAATCCAGCGGCAGCAGCACCAGATACGTTGCAATCGCCAGCGCCAGACAGAGCAATATCCCCGCCTTTGCAGGCACCTTCCCTAAACCCATTGCCACCACAATCGGCGACGCCTGATACGGCAGCAGCGGCGTGGAATACCCCAGTACCTGAATCATGATCACCGACAACAGCGGGAAACCGGTGGCGTCCGAAAAACTCTGTGCCAGCGTGGTGTACAACGCCGGTACACCGTTCGCGGTCATAATGAAGTTGAGCGCCGTGGTAATACCGGTAAGCGCCAGGAAGCTGGTGAACGGTCTGTTGGCATCAAGCGGCATAATCCGCAATAATGCCTCCCCCACCGCGGAACCGATACCCGTTTGGGTCACTACAATCGCCAGCCCGAGAATCCCCGCCACGTAAATGCAGGTGCGCATGTTCACTCCCGCAGAAAACTCTTCACCGGTGATAAATCCAATGCGTGGCAGCATGACGATGACCGATGCCGCAAGGCCCGTCCACGCCGGTCCAACGCCGTGCCAGCTCTCTGTCACCCACATCCCCAGCACCACCGCCAGCAGCCAGGCGAGACGTTTTTCATCCCGCCCCATCGGTTCAGACGGCGTAAGATCGGTGGCCGGTTTCGGGCTGCCGGGGAACAACCAGCAGATCAGGCCGATCAGAATGCCTCCTTTCAGGATCCCGAGGACGGGTGTATGCAGCAGCAGATACGGGACATAGTTCAGATGGATCCCGTACGAGCCCTCCGCGGCGCCACTCATCACCAGATTCGGCACGTTGGCAGGCAGGATGGTCGCCGAGAGCTGGAAGGTTCCGAACCCGACGGCCAGCGCCAGGCCATACCACGCGCGGGAACCGTCGGGGATGGCGGCCCTTTTGGCCATGGCGGCGACAATCGGCATCAGCAGCGCGATACGGCCCATATTCGACGGCATCACAAACGCCAGCGCGTAGCTCAGCCCCACCACGCTTGCCACCATCAATACCCACGAATCCGTGAGTTTTGCCGACAGCGCCCGTGCGGCCCTGTCCGCCAGACCGGTTTTACGGATTGCCACCCCCAGCACGAAGCCGCTAAACACTAACCAGAATGCAGACGAGGCAAAACCACCAAAAATCACCTCCGCCGGGGCGATTCTGGCGGTCATCGCCGCCGTGAAAAACAGCAGCGCGGTGATAAATTCCGGCAATAGCGATGTCGCCCACAGCACGATGGTGACGCCGACTATCAATGAGGGCACAAACAGAGGATGCGTTAACCAGAGCGACATACCTGTCTCCTGTCGTTTTTTTCAGCAAGTCTACGGCGACAGGCAGGACGAGTAAACGCTATTTATGGTGAGGTCACTTCAGGATATCGCATTGATGATCCTGCAATTCCTCAGCCGACGCGCGATTCAGGGTCAGCAAGTTACGTTCGGTCGCCAGTAAGACAAACGATCCATCCGACTGCTGCGCCATGGCCAGCGCGAAGCGCCCCATATGGTCACGCGCTTCCGGCAGCTCTTCAGCCAGCATCATAAACGGACTGCGCTGTACCAGCTCATTTTCCGTCACGCGACGGGCGAGGTACTCATGCCCTTCCAGCCCGCCCGGGAACGGTAACCACTGGGTACTGATTTGCCCCTGCGCGGCATTAAGCTTCTCGCGCACGTCCGGGCGCAGGCAGGAGATATGGATATGAAAATGGTTCTGCGTACGGCCTGTCGGGGAGTTAATGGTGAGCGAAATTGCGCTGTCCGGCACCTCGGCCCCGCGCTTCATGCTCATAAAGTTGCGTGACTGCCAGGCCAGCCAGAAGAAGTTGGGCGTATTCGGTTCGGTCAACAGCGGGCTTTCGGTTCCTTTGATACGGTAAGTCGGCATCAGGAGATACTGCAGCGGCCCGTTGCGGTCTTTAAACACCACATAACCCGCATCAGGCTTCACCTGCGCGCACGGGGCCGGGTTACGGTGCTGGAGTTGATTCGGCAGACACTGGTCGAGAACGATATGACGCAACGCATTCGGATTACCCGTTTTCATCCAGTACCAGCCACCCGCGGCAAGAATGATGACAACCAGAATCAGTAATAGTATTTTTTTCACAATGCGTTCCCTGTTTTCGATAGTGGCGAAAGAGTAACGCAAAATGATGACCAAATAAAAAACCCGGCGGATTTCTCGCGCCGGGTCACCGTGTCTGTCCTGCTAACGTTTAGCGCTTGCTGATCTGGTCGAAAGTTCCGCCGTTAGAGAAGTGCTCTTTCTGCGCTTTCGCCCAGCCGCCGAACTCTTCATCAATGGTGAAAAGCTTCAGTTTCGGGAAGACGCTTTCATATTTCTTCGCCACCGCCGGATCGCGTGGACGATAGTAGTTTTTCGCCGCAATTTCCTGGCCTTCTGGCGAGTAGAGATACTTCAGGTACGCTTCCGCCACCGCTTTGGTCTCTTTCTTCTCAACCACTTTATCAACCACAGAAACGGTAGGTTCGGCGAGGATAGATTCGCCTGGCGTAACGATCTCGAACTTGTCTTTACCCAGTTCGTGGGTGGCGAGCAGGGCTTCGTTTTCCCATGCGATCAGCACGTCGCCAATCCCACGCTCAACGAAGGTATTCGTGGCACCGCGTGCGCCAGAGTCCAGCACCTCAACGTTTTTATACAGCGCTTTCACGAACGCCTGGGCTTTCGCCTGGTCACCGTTGTTGTGATGCAGCGCGTAGCCCCAGGCCGCCAGGTAGTTCCAGCGTGCGCCACCCGAGCTTTTCGGGTTCGGGGTGATAATGGAAACGCCCGGCTTAACCAGATCGTTCCAGTCATGAATTTGTTTTGGGTTGCCCTTACGCACCAGGAAAACAATGGTCGAGGTGTAAGGCGCTGAGTTGTCTGGCAGGCGTTTGATCCAGTTTTTATCGATACGCCCACGCTCGGCGATGGCGTCGACGTCATAGGCCAGCGCCAGGGTAACCACGTCGGCTTCAATCCCGTTGATGACTGAGGTCGCCTGCTTACCGGAGCCACCATGAGACTGACGCACCACCACGTTGTCGCCGGTTTCCTGTTTCCAGTGTGCCGCGAAGGCTTTGTTGTACTGCTCGTACAGCTCACGCGTCGGGTCGTATGACACGTTCAGTAACTGGATGTCCTTAGCCAAAACGCTGGTCGATGCCAGCAATAATGTTAACCCCACGCCCCATTTATTCATCGCCCGGATCTCTTGTGTAGTGTTTTGATGCTTGCAGCGTGCCAGAAAGCCAACCAATGATTAAAGAATAAAAAAAGATTGACTATAACGTAGAGGAATAAAAAACGAGCAGGCATAAAAAAACCGGGCGGCGATATCGCCTTACCCGGTCTTTATGAGCGTGGACTGCAGACCCGGTTAACTCAGCGCGACCGGGGGAAAGTCACCGCTCAGTACAGTTTTTTTGCGCAGTCCAGCCAGTCACCCTTGAACGGACGCTTCATGTTTTCAATGGCGTCGATGATGTCATGGTGAACCAGTTTTTCGTTCTGAATACCCACGCAACGACCGCCATGACCCTGCAGCAGCAGTTCAATGGCGTATGCACCCATACGTGATGCCAGGATGCGGTCGTATGGACCCGGGGAACCCCCACGCTGGATGTGGCCCAGAACGGTAGCGCGCGTTTCACGTTTGGTTTCGGTTTCGATGTACTTCGCCAGCTCGTCAACGTCACAGATATGCTCGGTGATGGCTACGATGGCGTGTTTCTTGCCTTTTGCGATACCCGCTTTGATTTCAGCCACCAGATCTTCACGGCTGAATTCCACTTCCGGAACCACCACGAACTCACAACCGCCGGCGATGGCCGCAGCCAGCGTCAGATCACCACAGTAACGGCCCATCACTTCCACGATGGAGATACGCTGGTGGGAAGAAGAGGTGTCGCGCAGGCGGTCAATCGCTTCAACAACGGTGCCCAGTGCGGTGAAATAACCGATGGTGTAGTCAGTGCCTTTGATGTCGTTGTCGATCGTACCCGGCAGACCGATGCACGGGAAGCCCATTTCAGTCAGACGTTTTGCACCCATGTACGAGCCGTCACCACCAATAACAACCAGTGCGTCGAGGCCACGTTTTTTCATGTTCTCAATAGCCACTTCACGGACGTGTTCATCACGGAATTCCGGGAAGCGCGCAGAACCGAGGAAGGTACCGCCACGGTTGATCATGTCGGACACGCTGTAACGGTCGAGCTGAACCATGCGATCTTCATACAGGCCCAGATAACCATCATAGATACCAAAAACTTCCAGGCCTTCCGTCAGCGCTGAACGGACAACCCCACGAATTGCCGCGTTCATGCCCGGCGCATCACCGCCGCTTGTCAACACACCGATTTTCTTAATCATGACTACCTCTGAACTTAGGAATGCAAAATTGAAATCTGTTGCCGGAAGAATTTATCGACCAACGAATACTGCAAATAGTATATCAATCACTTCCAGCTGAATTGATTCAGGTCAGACCAAATGGCGGTAATTTATACACAAAATGCTGGCCTGGCTCACTTTTTTACAACCAATTACGAAAGCTCAACATGTCCGGGTACAACCGAGCAGGGATCCTGGTGAATAATGACGTCTGAACCAGGAAAACGCTGCAAAATCGCCTGCTCGACCTGCTCAGCAATAACGTGAGCCTGAACCAGTGGCAGGTTGTCTTCCATTTCAATATGAATCTGAATAAAGCGGGTCGGCCCTGACTGCCGCGTTCGAAGATCGTGTGCACCTCTGACACCAGGCCAGGAGGTCACGATAGAAAAAATTTCATTACGTTCTGAGTCCGGGAGGGCGCGGTCCAGAAGCGATTGCACCGCTTCATACCCCATCCGTAAGGCGCTATATAAAATATAGATGCCAATCCCTAACGCAAACAACGCATCGGCCCGATGCCAGCCATACCAGGCCAGACCGAGCGCAATAAGAATAGCGCCATTCATCATAACATCAGATTGATAATGAAGCATATCCGCCCGTACTGCCTGGCTTTGCGTTTTGCGAACAACCCAGCGCTGGAACGTTACCAGAACAAGTGTGCATATAAGTGCCACAATCGTCACGACCACGCCCACGCCGGGATCGTTCATCGGTGACGGCGAGACGAGATGCTGAATACCGGTTAAAAACAGAAACAGCGCGGAGCCGGAAATAAACATGCTTTGCGCCAGCGCGGCCAGCGACTCGGCTTTACCGTGCCCAAACGTGTGTTCTTCATCTGCCGGTTGCAGTGAGTAACGCACAACCAACAGGTTCGTCAGCGAGGCGGCAATATCCATCAACGAGTCCACCAACGCCGCGAGAATACTGACTGAGCCGGTATACCACCACGCAAAAATTTTAATCACTAACAGGCTTGAAGCCACGATGGTCGCTGCAATCGCTGCCCGACTTACCAGTCTTCCATAGGATTGATTCATAAACGCTCCTGTCATGTCATGCCGCTAGTATAACGGAAGCATGGGGAGTCAAAGGATGAATAAACGGTTAACAAAGCAGAATGAAGGGCAAAAAAAACCCCCACATCATGTGGGGGAAGACAGGGATGGTGTCTATGGCAAGGAAAACAGGGTTTACTGGTTACTACGGGTACTGCTATTGCTACTGAAAAACGTTGTTTCTGAGCTTCGCTGCATCCGTGCAACCTCACGCAACTGGTCCATTCGCTGCTGATGTCTTGTGTTCAAAACCGCTTGCTGCTCGGGCGTTAGCAGGTGGAACATCTGGTTGCGGACCTTCGCCATCTCTACCTGGCGGGCAACCTGCTCCTGTGCCATTTTTTCGGCCTGAGCGCGTACAGCGCTTTCGTCAAATTTTTCTGCGGTGACAAGGCGGTGCATTGTCTCCATTTCGCTAACATTAACAGGGGGCTGGTCGTGTCGTGCCCTCTGCATCAGATCTCGCATCTGTTGACGCTGATGTTCGGTTAAACTTATGCCATCAAACATATGGCTTTGGCTGCTGTGCTGCGTTGCCCCCTCCGTTGAGGGCCCGTTATCGCCGGGGATAGCTACAGCGGCCTGGCTTAATGTACTGAACGCCAGCGTTGAGGCCATGACGGCAGCGGTAACTTTGCGCATCACTTGCTCCCAAAATCTTTCGTGTCGCGATTCAACGAGAGACAGTCTACGATTCAGGCTGCAAACATGCGTCAGGGGGTGTAAAACAACGTAAAGTCATGGATTAGATAGCCTTGATGTCGTAATTTCTGCCTCGGAGGTATTTAAACAATGAATAAAATCCTGTTAGTTGATGATGACCGAGAGCTCACATCCCTTTTAAAGGAGTTGCTCGACATGGAAGGTTTCAACGTTCTGGTTGCCCATGATGGCGAGCAGGCGCTGAGTCTCCTTGACGACAGCATCGATTTACTTTTGCTCGACGTTATGATGCCGAAGAAAAACGGCATTGATACGTTGAAAGAGCTTCGCCAGACACACCAGACGCCCGTAATTATGCTGACCGCTCGCGGCAGCGAACTTGACCGTGTACTTGGCCTTGAGCTGGGCGCGGATGACTATTTACCAAAGCCGTTTAACGACCGTGAACTGGTTGCCCGTATTCGCGCTATCCTGCGTCGTTCTCACTGGAGCGAACAGCAGCAGAACAGCGACAACAGTTCACCGACGCTGGAAGTCGACTCCCTGAGCCTGAATCCGGGCCGTCAGGAAGCGAGTTTTGACGGTGAAACGCTGGAACTGACTGGCACCGAGTTCACCCTGCTGTATCTGCTGGCCCAGCACCTCGGCCAGGTGGTATCGCGTGAACATTTGAGCCAGGAAGTGCTTGGCAAACGCCTCACCCCGTTTGATCGCGCCATCGATATGCATATCTCGAACCTGCGCCGCAAGCTGCCGGAACGCAAGGACGGGCACCCGTGGTTTAAAACCCTGCGTGGTCGCGGTTATCTGATGGTTTCCGCTTCATGATAGGAAGCTTAACAGCCCGCATCTTCGCCATTTTCTGGCTGACGCTGGCACTGGTTTTAATGCTCGTTTTGATGTTGCCAAAACTCGACTCACGCCAGATGACGGAGCTTCTCGACAGCGAGCAACGTCAGGGCGTGATGATCGAGCAGCACGTGGAAGCCGAGCTGGCAAACGACCCGCCGAACGATTTAATGTGGTGGCGCAGGCTGTTTCGCGCTATCGACAAATGGGCACCGCCAGGACAGCGCCTGTTGCTGGTGACCAGCGAAGGGCGCGTGATTGGCGCCGATCGCAATGAAATGCAGATCATCCGTAACTTCATTGGTCAGGCGGATAACGCCGACCATCCTCAGAAGAAAAAATACGGTCGGGTTGAGATGGTGGGCCCCTTCTCCGTCAGAGATGGCGAGGATAATTACCAGCTTTACCTGATCCGCCCGGCGAGCAACTCCCAGTCCGATTTTATCAACCTGCTGTTTGACCGCCCGCTTCTGCTGCTGATTGTCACCATGCTGGTCAGTTCACCGCTGCTGCTGTGGCTGGCGTGGAGTCTGGCGAAACCGGCGCGTAAGCTGAAAAACGCGGCGGACGAAGTGGCGCAGGGTAACCTGCGACAACACCCTGAACTGGAAGCCGGTCCACAGGAGTTCCTTGCCGCCGGGACCAGTTTTAACCAGATGGTGAGCGCCCTCGACCGCATGATGACGGCACAGCAACGCCTGCTGTCGGATATCTCGCACGAGCTGCGCACGCCGCTCACGCGCTTACAGCTCGGCACCGCGCTGCTGCGTCGCCGCAGCGGTGAGAGCAAAGAGCTGGAACGTATTGAAACGGAAGCGCATCGTCTGGACAGCATGATTAACGACCTGCTGGTCATGTCGCGCAATCAGCAGAAAAACGCGCTGGTGAGCGAAACGGTGAAAGCCAACCACCTGTGGCATGAAGTGCTGGATAACGCGGCGTTCGAAGCGGAGCAGATGGGGAAATCTTTTACCGTCAACTTCCCGCCGGGGCCATGGCCGCTGTACGGTAACCCCAACACGCTGGAAAGCGCGCTGGAGAACATCGTGCGTAACGCCCTGCGCTATTCGCACACGAAGATTGAGGTAGCCTTCTCGGTGGATAAAGACGGGATTACCATTATCGTTGATGACGATGGTCCTGGGGTAAGCCCGGAAGACCGCGAACAGATTTTCCGTCCGTTCTACCGTACCGACGAGGCGCGTGACCGTGAATCTGGCGGCACGGGGCTGGGTCTGGCGATTGTGGAAACCGCCATGCAGCAGCATCGCGGCTGGGTGAAGGCCGACGACAGCCCGCTGGGTGGGTTGCGGTTAACGCTGTGGCTGCCGTTGTATAAACGTTCGTAGCCGTTTAGCCGGGCGGCGGTATCGCTGACCCGGCTTGCCTCTTCTGCGGGGAAACTATTTCCCCCACAATCTCCGCGAATTATCTTCGATCTTGCTACTTAAACGGCGTTTCTGCATCGTTCGGGTCCAGCTCGTGGACAGCCCTGCAGCGGACAAAAGCCGATGGTACTGGTCGTCATCAAACGGCATATGCCAGGCGATCGCGCAGGCGTCATATACCGAGACATCACTCAGGCGCGATGCCAGCACCAGCGGCGCATCTGCCGATACCTGACCTGCCAGCACCACCCGATATAACCAGCCCGTTTTACCCGCGCTCTGCAGCCGGGCAGACATGTCGCTGATGCCGAAATGATAGTTTAGTTTGAAGCACGGCGAGCGCGGCTGCGTCACCTGAATCAGGGCATCGCCCCAGCGGTAGATATCGCCGATAAAGACGTTTTTCTCGGTCAGCCCTTCCGTTGAGAGATTCTCACCAAACGCTGGCGCGACAAACATATCCGCCTGTTCGGGGAACTCGGTTATCCAGTGCTGATAGTGTTCCCGCGGATAGTGGCACAGCGCGCGGTCAGGCCCGCCATGGATTTTCTTTTCGGCCTGCTCATCGCCCGCCAGCCCGAGGTCGGTTAACGTCAACTCGCCGTCGACCTGAATTTTGGCGATGGCGCTCGGGCGGCTGCCGTCGTACTCCCTTACCTTGCCTGTAAAGACATTCACCGGAAAATGCATCGCTGCTCCTTTCTGCAGATACAAAAAAAGCGAGTCATCAGACTCGCTTCTCACAGGCGTCAATGCAACCTTATTTTTTCGCGGCGAAACGCGCTGCTGCTTCGTCCCAGTTCACCACGTCCCAGAAGGCTTTGATGTAGTCCGGGCGACGGTTCTGGAATTTCAGGTAGTAAGCGTGTTCCCACACGTCCAGACCCAGGATAGGGAAACCGGATGCGCCAGAGATTGCTTCACCCATCAGCGGGGAGTCCTGGTTAGCCGTTGAAACAACCGCCAGTTTGTCACCTTTCAGAACCAGCCACGCCCAGCCAGAGCCGAAACGGGTCGCAGCGGCTTTTTCGAATTCCGCTTTGAAGTTGTCTACAGAACCGAAATCGCGCTCGATAGCCGCTTTCAGGTCGCCCTGCAGGGTGGTACCGGTTTTCAGGCCTTTCCAGAACAGGCTGTGGTTAGCGTGACCACCTGCGTTGTTACGCAGAACGGTTTTCTTGTCAGCTGGCAGCTGGTCCAGTTTGGTGATCAGCTCTTCAACAGGCAGGCTAGCGAACTCTGGCAGGCTTTCCAGCGCGGCGTTCGCGTTGTTCACATAGGTCTGGTGGTGTTTAGTGTGATGGATTTCCATCGTCTGCTTGTCGAAATGCGGTTCCAGTGCGTCGTAGGCATACGGCAGGGATGGCAGTGTATAACTCATAATCCTCTCCATTATTGTCGGGCGGCACAGCTGTTAATGCCGCGTAAGCAGTTGGTTCATTATAGTTAATTAAATGATATTGAAAATGATTATCAATGCCGTAGTTTTTATAAGGTTATTCGGTTTTCGGTTATTGCTGAAATTGTGAGTCTGCTCACCCGGTTAACGCGTTGATTGCCATTCAAAACCAAAGTGCGGCAACCTTCCGAAGGTTACCCGACTGCTTAATTTTTACACTCATCGAGTCGGTGGGAAGCCACCGGCATATAAAAACGATGAGGATGTAAACATGAATCATGCGATTACGATGGGTATTTTCTGGCATCTGATAGGCGCGGCCAGTGCAGCCTGTTTCTATGCCCCGTTTAAACAGGTCAAACAGTGGTCATGGGAAACCATGTGGTCCGTCGGCGGTGTGGTCTCGTGGATAATTCTTCCCTGGACCATCAGCGCCATGCTGCTCCCGGATTTCTGGGGCTACTTCTCCTCCTTTAACGCCTCCACCCTGCTGCCGGTCTTTCTCTTTGGCGCCATGTGGGGCGTCGGTAACATTAACTATGGCCTCACCATGCGCTACCTCGGCATGTCGATGGGCATTGGCATCGCGATTGGTATTACGCTGATTGTCGGCACCCTGATGACGCCGATCCTCAACGGTAACGTCGACGTGCTGATCAACACCAAAGGCGGCCAGATGACGCTGCTGGGCGTGCTGGTGGCCGTCATTGGCGTGGGCATTGTCACCCGCGCAGGGCAGCTGAAAGAGCGCAAAATGGGCATCAGAGCCGAAGAGTTCAACCTGAAGAAAGGTCTGCTGCTGGCGGTGATGTGCGGGATCTTCTCCGCAGGCATGTCATTCGCGATGAACGCCGCCAAACCGATGCATGAAGCCGCTGCCGCACTGGGCGTCGACCCGCTGTACGTGGCACTGCCAAGCTATGTGGTGATCATGGGTGGCGGAGCGGTGGTTAACCTCGGTTTCTGTTTTTTCCGTCTGGCAAACGTGAAGACCTTGTCACTGAAAGCCGACTTCTCGCTGGCTAAACAGATGATTATCGGGAACGTGCTGCTCTCGGCGCTCGGCGGGCTGATGTGGTATCTCCAGTTCTTCTTCTACGCGTGGGGTCACGCCAGTATTCCGGCGCAGTATGACTATATGAGCTGGATGCTGCACATGAGCTTCTACGTGCTGTGCGGTGGGCTGGTGGGTCTGCTTCTGAAAGAGTGGAACAACGCCGGGCGTCGCCCGGTGGGCGTGCTGAGTCTGGGGTGCGTGGTGATCATTATTGCAGCCAACATTGTGGGCCTCGGCATGGCGAACTGATTACGCCGCGTTACGACTGCGATGACGCCACTGAACCGGCGTCATCCCCACCTCGCGGTTAAAGACCACAGAAAAATAGTTACTGTCCTCAAAGCCGCAACGCATCGCCACATCGCTGACCATCAGTTCCGTATGCTGAAGCAGGTACTGGGCATGGCAGATGCGCAGCTGGCGCAGATAATGGTTCACCGTCATCCCGGTCTGGGTGCGGAATTGCTGGCGCAACGCGCGCTCGCTGCACTGCGCCTGCTCGCAGAATTTCTCCAGCACAAAGCTTTTGTTAAGGCTGCCCGCCAGGGTGGTGATGAGCTTATCAAGCAGGGCTTCCTGCGCGGTAGCCGACGGGTTATCAATGGCGTAGCGATGGCGCGTCAACGTCATGACCAGCTGGGCGAAAAGCAGTTCTGCCATCTGGTGAGCCTCAGGATCGCTTTTCTGGCTCTCCTGCTCCAGCTGAGAAATCACCTGTCGCACCTGCGTCATGCCGTTACTGCTCAGTCGCCAGTGCGCCGCGCACTTCGTATCATTAAAACCCGGAATGTAAGCCGCCCAGTCGACGTTGAGTTTCAGCCTGTCAGGGCAGTAAATCACGTTCTGCAGGACCAGGTCGTTGACCGAAGCGTAGGCGTGTTTGTCTTCAGCACGGATGTAAAACAGATCCCCACGCGTAATGCGGTAGGGCCGATCGTTGAGGATATGCAAGCCATTGCCCCGCCACACCAGCACCAGCTCGCAGAACTCATGAGTGTGCTCGGCAAAGACGTTTTGCGGATAGCGATCCGCCACCGCGACGGCCTGGCCGGCGGAGGCAAAAAAATCCACTTTGCGAAGCATTAGCTGAGCAACCACGACACCACCTCGACAGCAAATAACCTGACATTATTAGCGTTTTTGCCCACGGGAAACGGTGACAACCCTCGCGTTACTGCAGTGACGCGTCCTTTCCCTGGCGAATATCGCGCGGTGACCAGCTAAATTCCCGGCGAAACAGGGTCGAAAAGTGGTTACTGTCGCCGAAACCGCAACGATAGGCGATATCCGTGACGCTCTCATCGGTATGACGCAGCAGATGGCGCGCTTTAATCAGGCGCAGACGGTTCAGATAGCGCTGGGGCGTCAGCCCGGTTTGCTGCTTCAGCTGACGATGCAAGGTCCGAAGCGACAGCGAAAAATCATCCGCCAGCGTTTCCCAGCAGACATCCTCGGCGAAATGGTCCTCCAGCCAGGCCATCAGTTGAGTCAAACGCGCATCGTTATTCCCCAGCCCGGCCACCATGCTACTGCGGCGCAGCAGCACCAGCAGCTGCATAAACAACAGCTCACGCGTGGCGATGACGTGGGTCTCCTGTCCCTCGTCGCGCTGTTCCATCTGGCTCACCAGCTGGCGCACCTGCTGCAGCGTGGACTGATTCACCCGCCAGTGTGAAGGATAGATGCCGTCCTTCTCCTGCGGCAAGAGATGGTTCAGCCCGGACAGGAACTGGAATGCATCGGGCGAACGGTAGAGCACGTTAGTCAGGCACAGGTTGTCGGTATGTTCATATAAGTGCCGGTCATGATCGCGCACAAAGCAGACCGTCCCACCACTGATGGTATACGGCTGGCCGTTAAACACATGGATCCCCGTTCCGTGTTCAACAATCACAATTTCGTGAAAATCATGATGATGCTCAGGGAACGCCACCTGAGGGAGTCGCGGTTCAATCGCGACAGACGACCCACCCGAAGGAAAAAAATCCGCGCTGTGCAGTACGGTCATAACGGCCCCCACCAATGAGAAATGTTCTCAAAATAGTAATTAAGGCCCCGTCCCCTCACCTTAAATTTTCGACCGTAAACCTCGCAAAAACTGTCCGTTTTTCAAGAAACAGGCTGAAAGATCAGGAAATGCGGTAAGCGTCACACTGCCTGCAAACCCCGTCACGCCTGGAAACTGTGAACTCCCTCACGTTCACCTTTGCTTTCTTGCCAGCCCCGGAAAACCGCTGTCACTGGCGAGAAGGTGGTGATGGGTTCCTTTTTTTACACTCACCGCTAATGACTTTAAGAAGGACACAACCATGACTTTTCGCCATTGCGTGGCTGTCGATCTAGGCGCATCCAGCGGCCGTGTAATGCTGGCCACTTATGACGGCAAGCGGCAGACGCTTTCGCTTCGCGAGATGCACCGCTTTGTTAACTGCCTGCAAAAGCAGGACGGCTGTGAGGTGTGGGATATCGACAGCCTTGAGGCAGCGATCCGCACCGGACTGCAGAAGGTCTGCGATGCGGGTATCCGTATCGACAGTATCGGCATCGATACCTGGGGCGTCGATTACGTACTGCTGGACAGCAACGGTGAACGCGTCGGTTTGCCGATAGCCTATCGCGACAGCCGCACCGACGGCCTGATGGCGCGTGCGATTGCCGGGCTTGGCAAAGAGAATATTTATGGCCGCAGCGGTATTCAGTTCCTGCCATTCAATACCCTCTATCAACTGCGCGCGCTGGTCGAACAGCAGCCGGCGCTGGTTCCCCGCGTGGCGCATGCACTGCTGATCCCGGACTACTTCAGCTACCGCCTGACCGGCAACATGAACTGGGAATACACCAACGCCACCACCACGCAACTGGTGAACATCAACTCCGATAACTGGGATGAACACCTGCTGGCCTGGACCGGGGCTTCACCCTCCTGGTTCGGTACGCCGACGCATCCTGGCAATGTGATCGGTCAATGGATGTGCCCGCAGGGTAATGCGATCCCGGTGGTGGCGGTTGCGAGTCACGATACCGCCAGCGCCGTCATTGCGTCACCGCTTGCCGGTAACGACGCGGCCTACCTCTCTTCCGGGACCTGGTCGCTGATGGGCTTTGAGAGCAAAACCCCCTACACCAGCGATGCCGCGCTGGCCGCGAACATCACCAACGAAGGCGGTGCCGAAGGGCGCTACCGCGTGCTGAAGAATATCATGGGTCTGTGGCTGCTCCAGCGAGTGCTTAAAGAGCAAAACATTACCGACCTGCCCGCGCTTATTGCCGACACCGAAAGACTGAAAGCCTGCAGTTTCCTGATCAATCCCAATGATGACCGCTTTATCAACCCGGCGAACATGAGCGCCGAAATCCAGGCCGCCTGCGTTGACGCCGGGCAGCCCGTGCCATCGAAACCGGCAGAGCTGGCACGCTGTATTTTCGACAGCCTCGCCCTGCTGTATGCCGAGATCCTGAGCGAGCTGGCCGACCTTCGCGGCCGGCCGTTCACTCAGTTGCATATTGTCGGCGGCGGCTGCCAGAACCAGCTTCTGAACCAGCTCTGCGCCGATGCCTGCGGGATCACCGTGGTGGCGGGCCCGATTGAAGCGTCGACGCTCGGCAATATTGGCATTCAGCTCATGACCCTGGACGAACTCGCCAGCGTGGACGATTTCCGCACGGTGGTGTCGGCGAACGCCACGCTGACCACGTTCATCCCCAATCCCTGCCATGAAATTGCCCGCTATCGGGCGCAGTTTCAGCAAAACCGACTGACTAAGGAGCTTTGCGCATGACCACTCAACTTGAACAAGCCTGGGACCTGGCTAAACAGCGTTACGCCGCCGTCGGCGTGGATGTCGATGAGGCGCTGCGCCAGCTCGATCGTCTGCCGGTCTCCATGCACTGCTGGCAGGGCGACGACGTTGCCGGTTTTGAAAACCCGGGCGGCTCGCTGACGGGGGGCATTCAGGCCACCGGCAACTATCCGGGCAAAGCGCGTAACGCCACCGAGCTGCGCGCCGACCTGGAGCTGGCGCTGAGCCTGATCCCGGGGCCTAAGCGGCTGAACCTGCATGCTATCTATCTGGAATCTGACACGCCGGTCGCGCGTAACGAGATCAAACCTGCGCATTTTAAAAACTGGGTGGCGTGGGCGAAAGCCAACCAGCTGGGCCTGGATTTCAACCCATCCTGCTTCTCGCACCCGCTGAGCGCCGACGGTTTTACCCTTGCCCACGCGAACGACGACATCCGCCAGTTCTGGATTGACCACGTAAAAGCCAGCCGCCGCGTCTCCGCGTACTTTGGCGAGCAGCTCGGCACGCCGTCGGTGATGAACATCTGGATCCCGGACGGCATGAAAGACATCACCGTTGACCGTCTGGCCCCGCGTCAGCGCCTGCTGGCGGCGCTGGATGAAGCCATCAGCGAAAAACTGAACCCGGCGCACCACATCGACGCCGTAGAGAGCAAGCTGTTCGGTATTGGTGCGGAAAGTTACACCGTGGGCTCGAACGAGTTTTACATGGGGTACGCCACCAGCCGCCAGACCGCGCTGTGCCTGGATGCCGGCCACTTCCACCCGACGGAGGTGATCTCCGACAAAATCTCCGCCGCCATGCTCTACGTACCCCGCCTGCTGCTGCACGTGAGCCGTCCCGTACGCTGGGACAGCGACCACGTGGTGCTGCTGGATGACGAAACCCAGGCCATTGCCAGCGAAATCATTCGCCACGATCTGTTTGACCGCGTGCACATTGGCCTCGACTTCTTTGACGCCTCCATCAACCGCATCGCGGCCTGGGTGATTGGCACCCGCAACATGAAAAAAGCCCTGCTGCGTGCGCTGCTGGAGCCCACCAGCGCCCTGAAGCAGCTGGAAGAGAACGGCGATTACACCGCGCGCCTGGTGCTGCTGGAAGAGCAGAAAACCCTGCCGTGGCAGGCGGTGTGGGAGATGTACTGCCAGCGTAACGACACCCCAGCGGGCAGTCAGTGGCTGGATAACGTGCGGATGTATGAGAAAGACGTGCTGAGTCAGCGCGGATAAATATGCCCTCACCCTCTTCCTGTGGAAGAGACCACTTTTACCCCCTCTCCCTGTGGGAGAGGGCCGGGGTGAGGGAAACGCTCACCACGATCACGGGAAATGAAACACTATGCAGACCATCACTAACGCCTGGTTCGTCCAGGGCATGATTAAAGCCACCTCCGACGCCTGGCTGAAAGGCTGGGACGAGCGCAATGGCGGTAACCTGACGCTGCGCCTGGATGATGCCGACATTGAACCGTTCGCCGCCGAGTTCCATCAGAAGCCGCGCTATATCGCCCTGAGCCAGCCAATGCCGCAGCTCGCCAGTACGCCGTTTATCGTTACCGGTTCCGGTAAATTCTTCCGTAACGTGCAGCTCGACCCGCAGGCCAACCTCGGGGTGGTGAGAGTGGACAGCGACGGCGCAGGCTATCACATCCTCTGGGGGCTGACGGACGATGCAGTGCCCACGTCTGAACTCCCGGCGCACTTCCTCTCTCACTGTGAGCGTATCAAGGCAACCCACGGCAAAGACCGGGTGATCATGCACTGTCACGCCACCAACCTGATCGCCCTGACCTACGTGCTGGAAAACAGTAGCGACTACCTCACGCGGAAGCTGTGGGAAGGCAGCACCGAATGTCTGGTGGTTTTCCCCGACGGGGTCGGCATTCTGCCGTGGATGGTGCCGGGTACCGACGAAATCGGCCAGGCCACCGCCATCGAAATGCAGTCACACTCCCTGGTGCTGTGGCCGTTCCACGGGGTATTCGGCAGCGGGCCGACGCTCGACGAAACGTTTGGTCTGATTGATACCGCCGAGAAGTCCGCCGAGGTGCTGGTGAAGGTCCTGTCGATGGGCGGCATGAAGCAGACCATCACCCGGGAAGAGCTGATTGCACTCGGTAAACGCTTTGGCGTCACGCCGATGCAGTCGGCACTGGATTTGTACCCATAGCGGCCCGCGAAAGCGGCTGGAGGCATGATGATCCGCAAAGCATTTGTGATGCAGGTGAACCCTGACGCGCACGATGAGTACGCGCGTCGCCATAACCCCATCTGGCCAGAGCTGGAGGCGGTATTAAAAGACCACAGTGCGCACCACTACGCTATCTATCTCGATGAGGCGCGTAACCTGCTGTTTGCGAGCGTTGAGATTGAATCGGAAGCGCGCTGGAACGCGGTGGCAAAGACCGACGTTTGTCAGCGCTGGTGGAAATACATGGGTGAGGTTATGCCCTCGAACCCCGACAACAGCCCGGTGAGTGCCGAACTGAAAGCGGTGTTTTACCTGCCCTAAAACGTTAACGCTGCCGCATCCGCGGCAGCGTCCTGCGTTAGTTTGCCTCCACCGCAGCGCGGCGCGCCGCAATCTCCTGCTTACTGCTCAGCGTAAAGGCCGAGACCACCGTAATCGCCAGTACAAAACAGCCCAGCATCAGGTAGGTCTCCTGGAAACTGATCCGGTCATACATATTCCCGGCAAAAGCAGAGAGGAAAATCGCCGCCGACTGTTTGGCAAACTGGAAGCCAATCAGATAGATAGTGGCCGACAGACGGGTATCGAACACGCCGGTGATGTATTTGAACGCCCCCACCAGCAGGAACGGAACCTCCAGCGCGTGCAGCATCTTCAGGGCAATCACTTCCACCGCAGTGGTGGCGAACGACGAGCCGATAATGCGCGTCGCCATAATCAGCCCGGCAATCAGCAGCGTATTCTTCGCGCCGATACGGTTGATGATCCACGGCGAGCAGAACATGATGATCGCGTTGCAAATTTCCCCCGCCGTAGTGGCAAAACCAAAGGCTCGCGTTCCCTCCTGCGGTGTTGCGAAGAAGGTTTTAAAGAAGGTGGCAAACTGCTGGTCAAAAACGTCATACACGCAGGCCACACCGATGACGTACAGAATGAACATCCACATTCTGCGCTGACGGAACAGGTTAAAGACCGTCCTGGCGGTGATCTGCGGCTGGTTGGCCCCCAGCGCATTCATCACCTGCGCAGTCTGGTTTGGCTTCGGTTTCGCAACCACCAGCAACAGCATCAGCAGCAGCGCAGCCGCTGACCCCATCCAGAAGACATACGACGGGTCGATGCCAAACAGAATACCGCCCGTTGAAGCGCACAGCCCCCAGCCGAGACAGCCGAACATGCGCGCCTTGCCGTATTCAAACACGCTGTTACGGCTCACGCGTTCGATGTAGGCCTCAATCGCGCCTGAACCTGCGGAGAAGACAAAACCGATGTACAGACCGCCGCTCAGCGCCCCCAGCCAGATACTGGTTTTCAGCAGTGGCGCAAAGACATACAGGAAGAACGGCGCGAACAGAAACAGCAGCACCGTGATAATCCACAGCAGGTGTTTTTTCAGCCCCAGCTTATCCGAAATGACCCCAAGCACGGGCTGGAAGGCGATGGCCGAAAGCGAGATACAGGAGAACACGATCCCGGTATGGGTTTTGTTCAGGCCGATGACATCCGACAGCCAGATCGGCAGAAACGGAAAGCAGGTGGCCATAATGAAGAAGTAGAGAAAGAAGAACAGCCCGAAGATCCAGAAGTTAGGGTTGTCCTTGTGGGTACAGGTTGTTGTGTTCATTATTTTTATCCTCAACGGAGGGCCAGTCTCCCGGCCCATCACCCTTACACGCGTTCAACGCCAATCAGAATGGCGGTTTCCGGGTCCAGAATCGGCAGTGCGATCCCCGCCTGCATCAGCCACTCACCGCTGGCCGTCTGGGACGTTTCCATCCACGCCGGCAGCTTGCGCATGGTGTGCCCGCCCTCACCGGTGAGTCGAATGTTGGGGTGATCGAGCAGCGTGATGCGGTACTGCGCCTGCGCGTCGAGCCCCGGCATGCGCAGCGGCATCATGAGCGTGTAATCCGGCATGGCCAGTTGGCTGACCATAAACAACCCCTGCGTTTTGTCTTCGCTCACTATACCCTGCGCCAGCGTGCTGGCATCCGGCATATCCACGCGCCACTGGGTACCGTGATGGATGACTTCCCGCCACTGCTTGTGCAGCGCGGCGTAATGGCGATAGCCTTCACGCTCCTGAGCATCGACGGTGAGCGGGTCAAGCTCCAGTCCCATATGGCCAAACAGTGCCGTCAGGCCGCGGAAAGCAATGCTGTGCTGGCGGAATGTGGCGTGACATTTATGATGACCGATATGCGCGCCCATCACTTCCGGCGGGAAGAAGTAACTCATGCCACGCTGGATGGTATTGCGCTCCAGCGCGTCGTTGTTGTCAGAGGCCCAGAAGCGGTGGCTGCGGGTCAGGACTTCATAGTCGATTCGCCCGCCGCCCGAGGAGCAGGACTCAAATTCGATGTGCGGGAAACGCTCGCCCAGCACGTCTAACAGACGATAAAACTGCCGCGTCTGCGCATCCGCGGCGGCTTTGCCGTGGTGCCCGGGCTGTACCAGTTCGCGGTTCATATCCCACTTAACGTAGTCGATGGCATGTTCGCCCAGCAGCCAGCTCATGCGCTCGACCAGATAATCAAAAGCCTGCGGAATATTCAGGTTGAGCACCAGTTGATGACGGCCCGTTGCCTGGGTGTAGCCCGGCAGCGCCAGCACCCAGTCGGGATGGGCACGATACAGATCCGAGTCCGGGTTAATCATCTCCGGCTCAATCCAGATACCAAATTCCATGCCGCGCTTTTTCACATGGTTAATCACCGGCGTCAGCCCGTCCGGGTATTTTTTCTCGTCCAGGTACCAGTCACCCAGCGCCGCGTGGTCATCGTTACGGCCTTTGAACCAGCCGTCGTCGATGATAAAACGCTCTACGCCCAGCGCCGCAGCCTCATCGGCCATGCGCATGATGTACGCCGGGTCATGGCTGAAGTAGATCCCCTCCCAGGTATTGAGATGTACCGGGCGCGGTTTGTTTTCAGGGAAGCGGATAACGTTGTCGCGCAGATACCGGTGGAACGACTGGCTCATGCCGTTCAGACCCCGTGCGGAGTAGCTCGCATACAGGCGTGGAGTCCAGAGCGTTTCCCCCTCTTCAATCGCCATTTCTCCCGGCAGGTAGAGGGCTTCGGCCTGCAGATAGCGGCGTCCGTCGGTTTTGACTTCCGCACGCAGGCGGTGGTTGCCGCTCCAGCCCAGATGCACGCCCCAGACGTCGCCGTGCATTTCGTTAAATGAGGACGTACCGGCGATCAGCGCCGGGAAGTGTTCGTGAGAGGTCCGGCCGCGGCGGTTTTCAATCACAACGCTGTCGTGTTCAAGCTTCACGCGATGCGGCTGGAACTCACGGATCCAGCGTCCGTGGAACGCCATCACGTCCTGCGCGCGTTCAGCGACCGGTAGCGTCACGGCGAAACGATCAACCTGCCACGCCTGCGCCCGTAGGTTAGTTAAACCGTGACGCACCACCAGTACCCCGCTTGCATCCAGTGCCAGCTCGCTGGTCAGACGCAACCCGGCATGTTCATCTTCCGCCGTTAACGTCAGGGTTTGCCCCTCGTGCTGCACATGGGTGGTTTTAAAGACAGGCGACCCGTCCAGCCCCTGGCGGTGCCCTTCAATACCGGGCGAACCAAACAGACCGTGTCCCAGCTCCGCCATCAGCGTCACCGGGGCGTCAACGTCGAGCCTACCGTTCGCCACAGGACGAGACAGACTTACCACATCTTGCGGTGAAAAGTGGTGAAGGTGCGGCCCCCAGTAAAGAATTTCGGCGAACGGGTGCGTGGTGATCACCAGGTCAACCGCCTTACTTTCGAGTCGAAAAATGGAATCGTGCATCAGACCTCTCCTGTCATCGGGATGATCTGAGTGTTGATCCGAAACGTTTCGGATACAAACCAAAACGTTTCGGATCTGTGATCGGCTTTGGAATTTTGCTGTGTTTAGGCCGTCTGGCCCGGGAAGAATTCTGGCTGCCAGAGCACCTGAAGCTGAGCGATATCGTCGCCGTTAATCAACTGACGCACCATGTCAGCGATCTGTTTCCCGACGCCCTGGCGGGTGGACTGAATAACCGCCGCCACTTCAACATCGACAATGCTGTCCTGCGGTAAGCCGTCGTAAACCACCAGCGAAACGGCGTTTTCACCGCAGAGAAGACCCCGCTGCGCCAGCGCCATGGCCGCGCCGTCGCCGTGAGTGTTGCAGTCGGTAATGATGGCCGTGGGGGGCTGCGGCAGGGAGAGAAGTTCATTCGTCGTGGCGTAACCCACGCGGCGCGAAGGCGGCATGGCGCGCAGCCATTCGCTGGATAACCCGGCTTCGCGTAGCGCATCCAGATAACCCTGGCGGCGCTGGGTGATGAAGGCCTGATTGTTGCTTTCACCCAGCAAGGCGATGCGGCGATGCCCCTTTTCAATCAGCCAGCGGGTGGCATTGTACGTGCCGGCATAGTTGTCGAAATCAAACCACGCATAGGGCTGCGGTAGCTGGCTGCGTCCGAGCGCGAGAAAGGGAAAACCGGCGGCCTGAAGCTGTTCCAGCCGCGGGTCATGATCCAGCGTGTGCGCCACAATCAGCGCATCCACGCGACGACTTTGCACCATACGCATATAGCTGTGCTTATCCGCCAGATCGTCATCGGCAATCAGCAGGAGATCGATTTCATGTCGCGCCAGTTCGTGGCTAATTTCGCCGACCATGTCCATAAAGACGCTGTTATTGAGCGGAACAGGATGCACCGGAAAAACCAGACCCACGGCGTCGATTTTGCCCATCTTCAGGCGACGCGCGAAGGTGTTTGGCCGGTAGCCACGGCGCTGAGCCTCCGCTTCGACGCGGGCGCGCGTCTCGCGGGAGACATCGTCATACCCGTTAAGGGCGCGGCTGACGGTGGTAACAGACAGCCCCAGTTCTTTGGCAATGGCTTTAAGCGACATGATTTTCCGTATCTGCGTTAATTTTGTTCAGCCACCAGAAGCGCGTGCGTATCCGGCTCCAGGGCCTTAAAGATATGCGGCTGGTCAGCGGGATAGCAAATGTAATCCCCCGGGCCAAGCTCTTCCGCCGCGTCGATCAGACCAACCAGCGCTCTACCCTGCGTCACAATAATATGCTCCACTGAGCCTGCCGGATGTGGCTGAGAAATGCGGTCGGCACCCGGCTGGGTGAGTAACAGGTAGATGTCACGACGCGCGCCCGGCGGGCACGCCGCCAGCAAAATGGCTTCATAGTTGGCCTGTCCGGCAACCACCTTCGTTCCTTCTCCACGGCGGATCACCTGAGTGGTCGGCTGCTGCGGTTCAAGCAAACGGGCAAAAGGAATGTCCAACGCCACACAGAGTGACCAGAGCGTCTCCAGGCTGGGATTCCCGTTGCCGGACTCCAGCTGCGACAGCGTGGATTTAGCGATCCCGGCACGGCGCGCGATTTCCGCCAGTGAAAGTCCGGTTCGCAGGCGTTCTCGCACCAGACTTTTAGCGATCACGCTGATTGGCTGCGTCATAAAAACGGCCCCTTTGTTCTATAAATCGAACGAATCGTTCGGCTTGAAAAACGATCCTGATGCGTTCATTATAATGGAAATACGTTCGATATGGCTAAAATTGTATGAAGCATCCTCTCTCCAGCCTGAAAGGCGACACGATAAAAGCAATCATCCTGGTGTGTCTCGCGGTAGGCGTCGTCGGGATATCCTATGGTTCGCTGGCAATGGCCTACGGTTTCCCGGTCTGGGTCCCGTTTTTACTCTCCATTACCGTGCTGGCGGGTGCCTCTGAATTTATGTTTATCGGCATTGTGGCAAGCGGCGGTAACCCTCTGGCAGCGGCGGCTGCCGGATTACTGGTTAATGCACGTCATGTACCGTTTGGAGTGACGGTGCGTGAACTGGTGGGTAAACGTGGCCTGAGTTTTCTGGGTTGCCACATTATGAACGACGAAAGCGTGGTGTTCGGGTTGTCGCAAAAAACGCCCGAACAGCGTAAGGCGGCATACTGGCTATGCGGTTTAGGCGTGGCGATCGTCTGGCCGCTGGGTACATTGCTGGGCGCCATGGTTGGCAAACTGTTGCCGGACCTTGAAACCATCGGGCTGGATGCGGTATTCCCGGCGATTTTACTGGCGTTAGTGGTGCCGGCTTTTAAAAATCGCACCACCCTGATCCGCGCCTGCAGCGGTGCTGCATTGTCACTGGCCGCCGTGCCGTTTGCCCCGGTGGGTTTACCGGTTCTGCTCTCTTTACTGGGTCTTGCTGCGAGGAAAAAATAATGGGGAATATGACGGTCTTTATTCTCGGTATCGCCGTGCTTTCCGTGGGAACCTATTTAATGCGTCTCGGCGGGGCAAAACTCGGCAACCGACTGGCGCTGTCAGACCGCTCTCAGGCTCTGCTTTCAGATGCGGCAACGGTTTTGCTGTTTTCCGTCGCGCTGGCGACCACCTTCTATGAAGGTGAGCATTTTGCCGGTATGGCGCGCGTACTGGGCGTGGCGTTTGCAGTGTTTCTGGCATGGCGAAAAATGCCGTTAATTGTGGTGATCGTGGCGGCAGCGGTCGTGACTGCATTGCTGCGCCTGGCGGGTATCCAATAAAAAAAGCGCCCCTGGGGCGCTCTTTCGACGGTGTGGCAGCTTATTTGTTCAGTTCAGCGGTCATGTGTACGCGGTTACCCGTAAACGCCTGCGTAATTTTGTAAGATGACGCGCCCGCTTCCTGAGCCTGTGCAGCAATTTTCGCTTCTGCGCCATCAATGGTAGAGGCGGTTGCGGTCACAGTCTGTGCAGCGAAAGAACCGAAAGACGTAGCCAGAGCGATTACTGCGACAAAAGTTTTGATGCTTTTCATGATATAAACCCTTTCAATTAGTTGTTTGTTTAAGGCACCGTGCCTTGATGAGATAAATAGTAGACCTCATCATGAACAACTAAAAGCGGAAGGATTTGCTATTCTTTTTCAAATTTACTGATTAACTATTAAACGCTGCGGATGGGTATAAATCGTCGCCCTTCCCGGCTTACAGAACCCCACCAGCGTCAGATTACAGCGCTCCGCCACTTCCACCGCCAGCGTGGTCGCGGCCGATACGGCAAAAAGGATTTCAACGCCGCACATCGCCGATTTTTGCACCATCTCGTAGCTGGCGCGGCTGGAGACCAGTGCCGCCCCCTGCTGCCAGAGTTCGCTTTCACGCGCCCGGCGGCCCATCAGTTTATCCAGCGCCACATGGCGGCCGACATCCTCATGCCCCCCGGCAATATCGCCCGATGGCAGAACCCATGCCGCCGCATGCGTGCATCCGCTCAGCTGGCCGGCAGGTTGCACGTCATTCAGATGTTCAAGGGCATGATCGAGATGGGCCAGATTGAAGGTCTGGGTAAACGGCAGAGGTGCGACAGGCTTACCGATATCATTGAGCTGCTCTACCCCGCAAACCCCGCATCCGGTACGCCCGGCCAGCGCGCGTCGCCGCTCTTTGAGCCCCATAAACCGGCGGCTTGAGAGTTCGATTTGCACTTCAAGGCCGTTGCAGGCCTTCACCACATCCATGCCGTAAATTTCTTGCGGGTGCTCAATGATGCCTTCCGAGAGGGAAAAGCCAATCGCGAACAGCTCCAGATCTTTCGGCGAGGCCATCATCACCACATGGGAAATACCGTTGTAAACCAGAGCAACGGGCACTTCCTCCGCCAGAAAATCAGGCGTGGTGTGGGTAATGTGGGGCGGTCTGTGTACCGACAGTTCCACGATACCGGCAGGCAGTGGCGACGAGTGGGTAACACGGTTTTGTTTAGACACAGCGGTATTCCTGAACAACCACGGAGGTGAGCCTGCTATTGCATCACAAACCGCAGGCCATACGCATAGTATGGATCAACTTTTCAGCACCCATCCTCATCAAGTTTACCTACTCATTTGGGAGAGGCGCAACCGAGGCGGTGATACAGCCCTTTAACATGCCGGGGCAATAATGTGACTCGTGTCACACTTTATAATCAACACAGTGATAATACGTTCACTTTGTATTAACGCCATTGGAACAGGCGTACCGACATTGTGGTATTCTGATGATATCCCTCGTAGAACTGAGGGATTAACGCAAATTTTTCTCCTTTGCGGTCACCGTTCAACCGCGAAGTCAAAACTACATATGTAAGCAATGTCGAAACAAGGAGTGACCCATGCAGGTCAGCAGAAGGCAGTTCTTTAAGATCTGCGCTGGCGGTATGGCAGGCACCACGGCGGCGGCACTGGGTTTTGCACCCGGTGTAGCGCTGGCGGAGACGCGGCAATATAAACTGCTGCGCACCCGTGAAACCCGTAATACCTGTACGTACTGCTCTGTCGGTTGCGGGCTGTTGATGTATAGCCTCGGCGACGGTGCTAAAAACGCCAAAGCGTCTATCTTCCATATCGAAGGTGACCCGGACCATCCGGTCAACCGCGGTGCGCTGTGCCCGAAAGGTGCCGGCCTGGTTGACTTTATCCACTCCGAAAGCCGCCTGAAATTCCCTGAATATCGTGCGCCAGGTTCCGATAAATGGCAGCAAATCAGCTGGGAAGACGCATTTGACCGCATCGCTAAACTGATTAAAGAAGACCGCGATGCCAACTTTATTGCGAAGAACGCTGAAGGCGTCACCGTCAACCGCTGGCTCTCCACCGGGATGCTGTGTGCGTCTGCTTCCAGTAACGAAACCGGCTATTTAACCCAGAAATTTACGCGTGCACTCGGTATGCTCGCGGTCGACAACCAGGCGCGTGTCTGACACGGACCAACGGTAGCAAGTCTTGCTCCAACATTTGGTCGCGGTGCGATGACCAACCACTGGGTCGACATCAAGAACGCCAACCTTATTGTGGTGATGGGCGGTAACGCCGCTGAAGCGCACCCTGTCGGGTTCCGCTGGGCGATGGAAGCCAAAATCCACAACGGTGCGAAACTGATTGTGATAGATCCCCGCTTTACGCGTACTGCGTCAGTGGCGGATTTCTACACCCCTATTCGTTCAGGTACTGACATCACTTTCCTGTCAGGCGTATTGCTGTACCTGATGACCAACGAAAAATATAACCGCGAATACACCGAAGCCTATACCAACGCCAGCCTGATCGTGCGTGAGGATTACCACTTCGAAGATGGACTGTTCAGCGGTTATGACGCCGAAAAACGCAAATACGACAAGACCAGCTGGAACTATGAGCTGGACGAGAAAGGCTTTGCGAAGCGTGATACGACGCTGCAGCATCCGCGCTGCGTGTGGAACCTGCTGAAAGAGCACGTTTCCCGCTACACGCCGGACGTTGTCGAAAACATCTGTGGTACGCCGAAGGAAGACTTCCTGAAGGTGTGCGAGCTTATCGCCGAAACCAGCGCGAAAGACAAAACGGCGTCGTTCCTCTACGCGCTCGGCTGGACCCAACACTCTGTCGGCGCGCAGAACATCCGTACCATGGCGATGGTTCAGCTGCTGCTCGGCAACATGGGGATGGCTGGCGGCGGCGTGAACGCCCTGCGTGGTCACTCCAACATTCAGGGTCTGACCGACCTTGGTCTGCTGTCTCAAAGCCTGCCGGGTTACATGAACCTGCCAAGCGAAAAACAGACCGACCTGCAAACCTACCTCACAGCCAGCACGCCTAAACCGCTGCTCGAAGGTCAGGTGAACTACTGGGGCAACTATCCGAAGTTCTTCGTCTCGATGATGAAAGCCTTCTTCGGTGACAAAGCGACAGCAGAAAACAGCTGGGGCTTTGACTGGCTGCCGAAGTGGGACAAAGGTTACGACGTTCTGCAGTACTTCGAGATGATGCATCAGGGCAAGGTGAATGGCTATCTGTGCCAGGGCTTTAACCCGGTCGCCTCATTCCCGAACAAGAACAAGGTGGTTGAATCGCTGTCGAAACTGAAGTTCCTGGTGACGATTGACCCACTCAACACCGAGACGTCGACCTTCTGGCAGAACCACGGTGAGTCGAATGACGTTGACCCATCGAAGATTCAGACTGAAGTGTTCCGTCTGCCTTCTACCTGCTTCGCGGAAGAGAACGGTTCCATCGTGAACTCTGGCCGCTGGCTGCAGTGGCACTGGAAAGGTGCGGACGCCCCGGGCATCGCCATGAACGACGGCGAGATCCTGGCCGGTATCTTCCTACGCCTGCGTAAGATGTATGCGGCAGAAGGCGGTGCGAACCCGGAACCGGTGCTGAACATGACCTGGAACTACTCGACGCCGGAAAACCCAGCGCCGGAAGAAGTGGCGATGGAGAGCAACGGTAAAGCGCTGGCAGATGTTATCGACCCGGCCACCGGAACGGTGCTGGCGAAGAAAGGCGATCAGCTCAGTACCTTCGCGCACCTGCGTGATGACGGCACGACCGCCAGTGGCTGCTGGATCTTTGCCGGTAGCTGGACGCCGAAAGGTAACCAGATGGCCAACCGCGATAATGCTGACCCGTCAGGCCTCGGCAATACGCTGGGCTGGGCCTGGGCATGGCCGCTGAACCGCCGCATTCTCTACAACCGTGCTTCCGCTGACCCGCAGGGTAATCCGTGGGATCCGAAGCGTCAGTTGCTGAAATGGGACGGCGCGAAATGGGGCGGTGTGGATATTCCGGACTACAGTACTGCCCCTCCAGGCAGCGATGTCGGGCCGTTTATCATGCAGCCTGAAGGGATGGGACGCCTGTTTGCTATCGATAAGATGGCGGAAGGGCCATTCCCGGAACACTACGAGCCGTTTGAGACGCCGCTGGGCACCAACCCGCTGCACCCGAACGTGGTCTCTAACCCGGCAGCCCGCATCTTTAAGGGCGATTTCGACGCGCTGGGTAAAAAAGACAAGTTCCCGTATGTGGGCACCACTTACCGTCTGACCGAACACTTCCACTACTGGACCAAGCACGCGCTGCTTAACGCTATCGCGCAGCCGGAACAGTTTGTGGAGATCGGCGAGAAGCTGGCGAACAAGCTCGGCATTGCCCATGGCGATACCGTGAAGGTCTCTTCTAACCGTGGCTACATCAAGGCCAAGGCGGTGGTGACCAAGCGTATTCGCACGCTGAACGTTCACGGTCAGCAGGTGGATACCATCGGTATTCCGATTCACTGGGGTTATGAGGGCGTGGCGAAGAAAGGGTTCATTGCGAACACCCTGACGCCGTTCGTCGGTGATGCGAACACGCAGACGCCGGAGTTTAAGGCCTTCCTCGTGAACGTGGAAAAGGTGTAACGGAGACGACTTATGGCTTATCAATCTCAAGACATTATCCGTCGTTCCGCGACTAACGGTTTCACGCCCGCGCCTCAGGCGCGGGACCACCAGCAGGAAGTGGCGAAGCTTATCGACGTGACCACCTGTATCGGCTGTAAAGCCTGCCAGGTGGCCTGTTCTGAGTGGAACGACCTCCGTGATGAAGTGGGTCACAACGTCGGGGTGTACGACAACCCGGCTGACCTGACCGCCAAGTCCTGGACGGTGATGCGTTTCTCGGAAGTGGAACAGAACGACAAACTGGAATGGCTTATCCGCAAAGACGGCTGTATGCACTGTGCGGATCCGGGCTGCCTGAAGGCATGTCCGTCAGAAGGGGCTATCATTCAGTATGCTAACGGTATCGTCGACTTCCAGTCCGAGCAGTGCATTGGCTGCGGCTACTGCATAGCGGGCTGCCCGTTCGATGTCCCTCGCATGAACCCGGAAGACAACCGCGTCTACAAATGCACGCTGTGCGTAGACCGTGTAAACGTCGGCCAGGAGCCTGCGTGCGTGAAGACCTGTCCGACGGGCGCTATCCACTTTGGTTCCAAAGAGGATATGAAAACGCTGGCGGCTGAACGCGTGGGCGAACTGAAAACCCGTGGCTACGACAACGCAGGCCTATACGACCCGGCCGGCGTGGGCGGCACGCACGTGATGTATGTGCTGCACCACGCAGACAAGCCGAATCTGTATCACGGCCTGCCGGAGAACCCGGAAATCAGCGCGACCGTGAAGTTCTGGAAAGGCATCTGGAAACCGCTGGCAGCGGTGGGTTTTGCTGCCACCTTCGCAGCGAGCATCTTCCACTATGTCGGTGTCGGTCCGAACCGCGCGGAAGAGGAAGACGACAACCTGCATGAAGAGAAAGACGAGGTGCGCAAATGAAAAAACGTGACACCATCGTGCGCTATACCGCGCCGGAACGCATCAACCACTGGGTCACCGCCTTCTGCTTCATGCTGGCGGCGATAAGCGGGCTGGGGTTCTTCTTCCCCTCCTTCAACTGGCTGATGCAGATCATGGGGACACCACAGCTGGCGCGTATACTGCACCCGTTTGTTGGCGTCATCATGTTCGCGTCGTTCATCATCATGTTTTTCCGATACTGGCACCATAACCTAATCAATCGGGATGATATCTTTTGGGCGAAGAATATTCGTAAGATCGTCGTCAACGAGGAAGTGGGTGATACCGGGCGTTATAACTTCGGCCAGAAGTGCGTATTCTGGGCGGCGATTATCTTCCTGGTCCTGTTGCTGGTGAGCGGCGTGATCATCTGGCGTCCGTATTTTGCGCCTGCTTTCTCAATCCCGGTGATCCGATTCGCGCTGATGCTGCATTCATTTGCCGCAGTGGCGTTAATTGTGGTTATCATGGTGCATATTTACGCCGCCCTCTGGGTGAAAGGCACCATTACCGCGATGGTGGAAGGCTGGGTAACCAGTACGTGGGCGAAGAAACATCACCCGCGCTGGTACCGAGAGGTCCGCCAGAAACAGGAAAAGTCATCTGAATGAGTATTCGCATAATCCCGCAAGATGAGCTGGGTTCGAGCGAGAAACGCACGGCGGATTATATTCCGCCGTTGTTATTCCCCAGACTCAAGAACCTCTATAACCGCCGCGCAGAGCGTCTGCGCGAGCTGGCAGAGAACAACCCACTGGGTGATTTTCTGCGTTTTGCCGCGCTGGTTGCCCATGCGCAGGAAGTGGTGCTATACGACCACCCGCTGCAAATTGACCTGACCGCGCGCATCAAAGAGGCCAGCGAGCAGGGTAAGCCTCCGCTGGATATCCACGTTCTGCCGCGCGATAAGCACTGGCATACGCTGCTGCACTCCCTGATTGCCGAGCTGAAACCCGAGATGAGCGGTACCGCGCTGGCGGTCATTGAGAATCTGGAAAAAGCCTCCGATCAGGAGCTGGAAGAGATGGCGAGCGCGCTGTTTGCGTCCGATTTCTCCCTGGTCAGCAGCGACAAAGCGCCGTTCATCTGGGCGGCGTTGTCGCTTTACTGGGCGCAAATGGCCAGCCTGATCCCGGGTAAAGCCCGCGCCGAATACGGTGAAGCGCGTCAATTCTGCCCGGTATGCGGCTCAATGCCGGTGTCCAGCATGGTGCAGATCGGTACCACTCAAGGGCTGCGTTATCTGCACTGCAACCTGTGTGAAACCGAGTGGCACGTGGTGCGCATTAAATGCAGCAACTGCGAGCAGACGCGCGATCTCAACTACTGGTCGCTGGAAAATGAAGACGCGGCGGTCAAAGCTGAAAGCTGCGGCGACTGCGGTACCTACCTGAAGATCCTTTATCAGGAAAAAGACCCGAAAGTCGAAGCCGTCGCCGACGATCTCGCCTCGCTGATTCTGGACGCCAAAATGGAGCAAGAGGGCTTTGCCCGCAGCTCTATTAACCCGTTCCTGTTCCCGGGTGAAGGGGAGTAATCCCCACTCACAGTGCCGGGCAACGTTGGTTTGCCCGGCCTGTATCTGGTTGACTGCAACATCCTCGCCTTCCTCTCGCATATCTTCCAGCATCACTGTGCAGGCAAACTACACGTGCGTTATTCAGGACTAAAGCCAAATTTAATATCCATGTTTACTTTTGCGAGCCGCTTTCCAGAATCGTTTTCAGCCTCGTTTTCCCTGTTTCACTCGACAACAAACTGAGTTATAACACTGTATATTCATACAGATTAAAGGGACCCACATGGCACTCGAAAAAGGGATTGATACGCTGGTTCAGGCGTTCATCGCAGCAGGACGTCCTTCTGCGCGTAGCCAAAGTATTGATGACCGGAGAGCAGGCTATATTGCCAGCACGGCGCTTGCCGGTGAGACAGAAACGCGCGTTGACGTAGAAACGCTGAACCTCGAAGGCATCACATATCGCGTCTTCTCTCCGCCAGATGCTGCTGAAAAGCTGCCGACCGTTATCTACTACCACGGGGGATGCTTTATCAGCGGCGGCTTCGATACTCACGATAATCAACTGCGCCAGTTAGCGTTTTATGGCAACTGCCGCGTCATTGCGATCCAGTACAGACTTGCTCCTGAACATACCTACCCTGCCGCCCATGATGATGCAGAAAGAGGCGCACATCTGGTCTGGCAATACGCGGATATGTTTGGCGTGGATAAAAACCGTATCACCCTGTGCGGGGACAGCGCGGGAGGCCATCTGGCACTGGTGACGGCCCTGCGGCTCACGTCTTCCGGACTCTGGCAGCCTGCGCATCTCATTCTTATCTACCCGATGCTGGATGCCACGGCCTCTTTTGAAAGCTATACCCGTAACGGCGCGGATTACGTCATCACCCGCGATACGCTGCTGAGCGGATATGAGCTCTATCTGGCCCACACGGAACGCCAGCATCCTGAAGCGAGCCCGCTCTGGCGAAAGGATTTTAGCGGCCTGCCTCCCGTGCACATCATTACTGCCGAGTTTGATCCGCTTTGCGACGAAGGTGAGGCGCTATATCAGCGCCTGACTGAGCAAGGCGTCACGTGTACGGCTCAGCGGTGGCTGGGGGTTATCCATGGATTTTTCCAGCTTGGCGGGGTCAGCCCGTCTGCGCGCGATCTTCTGAGGGATATTGCCAGACGGATCGGCGCGGGGAATTAACCCGGCAATCATGCCGGGACGACGGAACCTACTCTTCTTCGTTTCCACCCTCTTCAAACGCGCCAAACGGCTTCGCAGGAAGAACGATGTAGGTACCTTCAAAGACGGCACCCGGCGTTTCATCGCCGAACAGCTCAACGCGCATCTGTACGCGCGCTTTACGCCCGCGCGCCAGGCGGTCGAGATCGCCTCCAAGTGCGCCCAAATCGGCAACGGCGCTCGGCTTACCACTGATCGGCGCGCTGTAACGAATATGGGCATCGGCCAGAATAATGGTGCCGCCAAGATGGCGTTCGCGGAGCATCAGCCAGATAAGCCCCCAGCCGGTCAGCGTGGCGAGCGAAAACAGGCTGCCGGCAAACAGGGTGTGATGGGGGTTCTGATTGCCGATTTCCGGCATGGTGGTAATGAATTTTTGCCCGGTGTACTGCTGAATACGCACGCCCATTTTTTCACTCAGGGGAATGTGCTGATACCAGGCCTGCTGGAGCTGCCCACACCAGTCGGCGCGATGGAGAATATCATCCAGCGTAGCGATGGGTTTGATCATCAAAAAGTGACGAATCGGCGTGGTTTGCGGGGCGGTGATTTCCCCCTGGTTAACAAAACCGAGTTTGGCGAAGAATTCGACGGCGTCTTCGCGGGCGCTACAGGTGACGCGCTTAACCCCTTCCTGACGGGCGACGGACTCAAGAGTCATCGCCATCAAGGTGCCGAGGCCTTTATCCTGCACGGAAGGATGAACCGCCATAAAGCGGATTGAAGCTTCGTTATCGGCATTGATGTACAAACGCCCGACGGCGACGAGGTTACCCTCTTCGTCCATCACCATCTGGTGATGGGCCATCGCATCCCAGGCGTCGCGCTCAGACCCTTTTGGCTGATGTAATGGCTTGCGTAACATTTCCCAGCGGAACTGGTAATAGGCTTCTAACTCTTCTTCCGTTTGCGGTACTCGAAGGTGATACATAGCTGTACTCTCTCTTGTTACCCGCGGCCACGCCGCCAGTTGGCTCATACCTGGAGCCAGAATGTGACGGGGCCATCGTTCACCAGCGATACCTGCATATCTGCAGCGAATCGTCCGGTTTGCGTATTCATGTCCTGTTGACGACAACGCGCCACAAAGTACTCGTAAAGGGCTTCTGCACGATCCGGTGCGGCACCTTTAGAGAAACCCGGGCGCATGCCGCGCTCGGTATCGGCCGCCAGCGTAAACTGGGAGACCACCAGCACGCTGCCACCCGCCTGCTGAACGTTCAGGTTCATCTTACCTTCCGCATCGCTGAAAATGCGGTAGCCCAGCACGCGCTCGCACAAGCGGTTGGCTTTCTGTTCGTCATCATCCTTTTCGACACCTAACAACACTAAAAGTCCTGGGCCAATTTCACCCGTCACCTCTCCCTCCACGGTGACGCTGGCACGGGTTACGCGCTGTATCAATGCAATCATGGTTGGTCTGCTTCTTGTTGTTTTTCAGCTTCTGCTGCTTTTTTAAGTTCGCGGTATACGCCGAGAGTGACAGTTATTTCGGCACCAAGCAAGACGATACACCAGGTCCAGTAGACCCAGACAAATAAAATGGGGATCACCGCCAGCACGCCGTAAATCAGCTGATAAGACGGGAACATGGTGATGTAAAGGGCAAACCCTTTTTTGCCCAGTTCAAAGAGCAATGCCGCGACCAGCGCGCCCACGACCGCATCGCGGTTAGGCACGCGCGTGGTCGGTACCACGCTGTAAAGCAGCCAGAAAGAGAGCCACGATAAAATCAGCGGGAAGATACGCAACAGGTTATCGATAACGCCGTTGAGATCGCTGGCCCAGCGCAGCGAAAGCAGATACGAACTGATAGCCAGACTCGCTCCGGCCAGCAAGGGCCCCAGCGTTAAGATCATCCAGTACACCGCAAAGGAATAAACCTTGGGCCGCGCCTTTTTACTCCGCCAGATGGCATTCAGCGCGTTATCTATGGCGTACATCAATAACAGCGCCGTGACGATCAGGCCACACGCCCCGACCGCCGTCATTTTGCTGGAGTTAGCGACAAACTGTTCAATGTAGTTCTGTATGACGTCCCCGGTGGCGGGAATAAAATTCGCAAAGACAAAGTGGCGAAGCTGCAGGCTGACATCTGCAAACATTGGAAAAGCGGAAAATAGCGCAAAAATGACGGCCACCAGCGGCACAAGCGAGAGCAATGACACGTAGGCGAGGTTACCCGCCAGCGTGGTCATGTTGTCCTCATCAATGCGATGCCAGAGCAGTTTCAGCCACGCCCTGAGCGGACGAGTATGATGCGTGGCTTTTTGATGAACGGTTTTTAGCATAACTGCTTCGCAAAATAGTTTGGTATCGTCTCCTTTCCGGTCACCAGAATTGACGTGATACCCAACTGGTTAGCTCCCTCTATATTATCGGCATTGTCGTCGAAAAAGACCGCATCGGCCGCGGTGAATCCTTCCGCCTGCAGAACCGCCTGATAGATACGCGCTTCGGGTTTACGCATACCCATCTCCTGGGAGAGGTAGATTTTATCGGCCGCCGCCTGCACCTCAGGATACTCGTCAGGCCAGAACGTGGTATGCAGACGGTTAGTATTCGACAGCACCACAACCCGATGCCCCTGCTCGCGGAGTTTATGCATAATGGCGATCACGTCCGGGCGGATCGCGACGAACACTGCCTGCCAGCCATGGGAAAACTGCTCGTAACTTAACGGCACATCCATTTCATGACACAGACGTTCAGCAAATTCTTCATCGCTAATTTCGCCGCGCTCGTGCTGATGGAAAGTCTCGCCCATGGCGAAACTCTGCTTTAACGTCGCCAGCGGGACACGGCTAAAGTCGCTCCATGCGCCCAGCACCCGATTAAAATCGATATCGACGATTACATTTCCTAAGTCAAAGATATAAAGCATTTTTTATCTCCTGCTCGCCGTGGAAAAGTAACTGTAGCGGGAAAGATAAGGTTTGGCTATGCGCCAGATTCAGCTTACAGAAAGGAAAGGCCCGAGCCTGAATATCGGGCCATTAAGAAGGGTTAGCCTGCCTGCTGTTCGTCGCCTGAATTCACCTCAACGACTTCTACCTTGCTGGATTTGAGATGATTGTGCAGTGCAGATCCCGGTAGCTCATCGGTGAAGAGCGCGGTTGCCTGCGACACGTTACCAATTTCAACGGCAGCAGAGGCGTGGTATTTCGTATGATCGGCCGCCAGTAAAATATGTCGCGCGTGGGCCATCATGGTTTTCACCACGCTGGCTTCATTAACGTCAAACTCCATCATCGCGCCGTCGTGTTCAATTGCTCCGACGCTGGTCACCAGGTAATCGGCACGGAAGCCTGACACGAACGCCGTCGCCGCAGGCCCGATAATGCCTCCGTTATGCGGACGCAGCGTACCGCCGGGCACCATCACTTCAAAGCGCGGGTTCTTATACAGAATATGCGCCACCCGCAGGCTGTTGGTGATGATGCGCAGATGATTATGGTTGAGCAGCGCCCGGGCAACGTGCTCCACCGTCGTCCCGATAGTAATGAAGATGGTTGAACCATCGGGAATGTAGTCAGCAATCGCTTCGGCAATGGCCCGCTTCTCTTCGGTCAAGGAGACTTCACGTTGCTCAAATGCGGTGTTCACCACGCTGGATGCCCTGCCCGCGCCGCCATGATGACGCGTGATCAGCCCCTGCTCACTCAGCTTGCGGATATCCCGGCGCACGGTTTGCGTTGAGACGTCCAGCAGTTGCGCCAGTTCATCAATGTTCATATAGCCGCGGTCAGCAATCAACGTAAGCAGTTGATCGTGCCGCGGGTTGCCGGTCAGTTCGGTAAGGCTCATGGGCTGTCCTCTGAAAACCATCACGCCCCGCATTTTATACAAAAAGTGACAAAAAAGAGCGGGTTTGATCACAGTCAGGTATACCTGCCCGTCCTCCGGGCCGGGTACATTTCAGTGCCGCAACCGCACTCGCGAAACGTACCGCGTCTGTTGCATCCCCCTGCTGCGCCAGACTCACCGCCAGCGCGCCGTGAAAGACATCCCCTGCACCTGTGGTATCCACCACGTCGACCGCAAATCCCGGCTGATGACACAGCGCGCCCTGCTCCAGCCAGTAACACCCTTCACGCCCTTGCGTGACGTAGACATGTCCATTTGTGAGCGTTTGTGCTTTTCTCAGTGCGTTTTCCGTGTCGTCCAGCTGGCTTAAACGCCGCAAACCCGGCGCGGAGAAGGCCGCGTGATCGCTTAAGGCGACCAGCTCAGCAATATCCTGCGGGGTGACATCGGCATCAAGCAGCGTGCTGACGCCCTGCTGGCGGGCAAGGGTGAACGCCTGTTTAGCCCCTTCGTGCCAGCGCACGTCGGCTAATACGATATCCCATTGCGAAAAGTCGATATCCTGCAGCCATGCCGCCGTAGCCGGGAGATCGGGGCTGGGGTAGTTAGCAATGACACGCTCCCCGTGACCATCCACCAGCACGGCCGATTGCGATGAACGGGCTCCTTTCACCATCCGCGTATAGCGCGTGTTTACCCCCAGGGACTCCAGCTCCGCGAGCAGTCTTCTGCCGGTATCGTCATCACCCACCCGGCCAATAAAATCCACCTCAGCCCCCAGTTTCGCTGCCGCCACCGCCGCAGTCGCCGCAGGACCGCCGCCCACCTCCGTATAGTCTTTTGCGACATATTTGCCACCTTCTTTCGGTAAATCATCGAGATACCAGATGCGATCCAGCACGGTAATGCCGACACAAACGATGCGAGTCATGGTGATTCCTTCTGCGTTTTCTGATGCTCTCATTTTAATTTCACGAAATGTTTAAAAAGTGACCCCTGTCAATTTTTTGACTATAAATTACAAATACGATCAAAAACAGACAACACAAACGCTCAATAATTGACACGATGTGACAGGAGAGAAGCATGTCAGCAATTGCCTTTATCGGGTTAGGACAGATGGGTGCGCCTATGGCAACGAATCTGCTTAAACAGGGCCACCAGCTTCACGTTTTTGATGTAAACCCACAGGCGATACAGGCCCTGGTGGCGCGTGGAGCCCTGGCTGCAGCCACGCCTGCACAGGCAGTAAAGGAGGCCGAATTTGTCATCACCATGCTGCCAAACGGAGACCTGGTTCGCACAGTCTTGTTTGGTGAGCAGGGCGTCTGCGAAGGGTTATCCCGCGAAGCGCTGGTCATTGATATGTCCACCATTCACCCGCTACAGACCGATGCCCTGATCCGCGACATGGCTGAACGTGGTTTCAGCATGATGGATGTGCCTGTCGGACGCACATCGGACCATGCCGTCGCCGGAACATTACTCCTTCTGGCTGGCGGCACCGCGCAGCAGGTTGAACGAGCCACGCCGGTGTTGATGGCGATGGGCAATGAACTGATAAACGCAGGTGGGCCAGGTATGGGCATCCGCGTGAAGCTTATTAACAACTACATGAGCATTGCCCTGAACGCGCTGTCCGCTGAAGCCGCCGTGCTGTGTGAAGCCCTCGGCCTCTCTTTCGATGTGGCGCTCAGTGTTATGAGCGGTACGCCAGCAGGAAAAGGCCACTTCACCACCTCATGGCCTAACAAGGTGCTCAAAGGCGATCTTACACCGGCCTTTATGATCGACCTCGCGCATAAAGATCTGGGGATCGCGCTGGACGTGGCAAACCAGCTCCACGTCCCGATGCCGCTGGGCGCCGCCTCCCGTGAAGTCTACAACCAGGCGCGGGCCGCCGGACGCGGGCGCGAAGACTGGACAGCCATTCTTGAACAGGTTCGCGCATCCGCCGGGCTGAAAAAAACACACTGATACGAAAGGACTGAGGAATGACGATGTACACCCTGAAAGATATCACCCGACCTTCCGGCGGTTTTGCAATGCTGGCCGTTGACCAGCGCGAAGCGATGCGCCTGATGTTTGCTGCGGCGGGCGCCCCGGTGCCGGTCACCGATCGGCATCTCACCGACTTTAAGGTCAACGCGGCCAAGATTCTGTCGCCGTATGCCTCCGCCATTCTTGTCGATCAGCAGTTTTGCTACCAGCAGATCGTTGAGCAACAGGCCGTTGCCAAAAGCTGCGCGATGATTGTGGCAGCAGACGAATTTATTCCGGGGAACGGGATCCCCGTTGACAGCGTCGTCATCGATAAAAACGTTGATGCTCAGGCGGTCAGGCGCGATGGCGGTAAAGCGCTGAAGCTACTGGTGCTGTGGCGTAGCGACGAAGATCCGCAGCAGCGTCTGGAGATGGTGAAGGCGTTCAATCAGCTGTGCCATGACAATGGACTGCTCAGCATTATTGAGCCGGTAGTCCGCCCGCCGCGTCGCGGCGCGACGTTTAATCGTGAACAGGCCATTATCGACGCGGCAAAAGAGCTGGGAGACAGCGGAGCTGACCTTTACAAAGTGGAGATGCCCCTGTTCGGCAAAGGCTCTCAGCAGGAATTGCTGACTGCCTCGCAAAAACTGAACGAGAACATCGCCATGCCGTGGGTGATCCTCTCATCCGGCGTGGACGATAAGTTGTTCCCAAGGGCGGTGAGTGTTGCGATGCAGGCGGGTGCATCCGGCTTTTTAGCCGGCCGCGCCGTCTGGTCATCAGTGATTGGCCTGCCGGACACGGAACTGATGCTCCGTGATATTTCTGTGCCGAAACTGCAGCGTTTGGGTGAGATCGTCGACGAAATGATGGCTCGCCGTTAAGAAAGGACCCGAACATGAAATGGTTTAACACCCTGAGCCATAACCGCTGGCTTGAACAAGAGACTGACCGCATTCTCGATTTCGGTAAAAACGCCGCCGTGCCGACCGGTTTTGGCTGGCTGGGCAATAACGGTCAGGTGCGCAGCGATATGGGCACGCATCTGTGGATCACCGCCCGTATGCTGCACGTTTATGCCGTGGCGGCAAACATGGGGCGTCCCGGCGCATATGCCCTGGTGGAGCATGGCATCAACGCCCTGAATGGTCCGCTGCGTGACCGGCAATATGGCGGCTGGTACGCCTGTATTAACGATGAAGGCGTTATGGATGCCTCCAAGCAGGGCTATCAGCATTTCTTTGTTTTGCTGGGCGCGGCCAGCGCCGTCACCACCGGCCATCCACAGGCTCGCAAGTTACTGGACGATGCCATCGAGGTGATTGAGCGTTATTTCTGGAGCGAACAGGAACAGATGTGCCTGGAATCCTGGGATGAGGCCTTCAGCAAAACCGAAGAGTACCGTGGCGGCAACGCCAATATGCACGCTGTCGAAGCCTTCCTGATTGTGTATGACGTAACGCATGACCGTAAATGGCTCGACCGCGCCCTGCGCATTGCTTCGGTGATCATTCACGACGTGGCACGCAAGGGCGAGTACCGGGTTAATGAGCATTTCGATACGCAGTGGAACCCCATCCGCGATTACAACATTGATAACCCCGCTCACCGTTTTCGCGCCTACGGCGGTACGCCAGGCCACTGGATCGAGTGGGGCCGCCTGATGCTGCACCTGCGCGCTGCGCTGGAAGCGCGTTTTGAAACACCACCCGCATGGCTGCTGGAAGATGCAAAAGGCTTGTTCCACGCCACAATCCGCGACGCCTGGGCACCCGATGGTGCCGACGGTTTTGTCTATTCCGTTGGCTGGGACGGTAAACCCATCGTTCGCGAGCGCGTGCGCTGGCCGATTGTCGAAGCGATGGGAACGGCCTATGCGCTCTATACCGTCACCGGCGAGGCGCAGTACGAAGCCTGGTATCAGAAATGGTGGGATTACTGCATCAAATACCTGATCGACTACGAGAACGGTTCATGGTGGCAGGAGCTGGATATCCATAACGAAGTGACCACCAAAGTCTGGGACGGCAAGCAGGATATTTATCATCTGCTGCATTGCCTGGTGATCCCTCGCTTACCGCTGGCGCCAGGGTTAGCCCCGGCCGTTGCCGCCGGATTACTGGATAGCCAGGCCAAATAATAAAAACGGAGATCTTATGCGTACCCTACACAATATTATTCTTAAAAGCAGTGAACACGGTTTCACCCTGAGCTGGCAGGATCGTCTGATTCTGTCCCACACCGCCGACACCCCGTGCCTGTGGATCGGCGCAGGTGAAGCCGATATCGAGATGTTTCGCGGCAACTTCAGCATCAAAGACAAACTCAACGAAAAAATTGCCCTGACCGAGGCCACCGTCGCGCCGCAAAATGCGGGTTGGGCGATTCGCTTTACCCGGAGTGACGCCGTCAGCGCCACGCTACTGGTGGGTGTGGATGCCGAAGGACGCCTGGAGCTGAAACTCAAAAATGATGCCACCTGCCATAACCGCATCTGGCTGCGGCTGGCGGCCCAGCCCGAGGATCATATCTATGGTTGCGGAGAGCAGTTCTCCTACTTCGACCTGCGCGGCAAGCCGTTCCCGTTGTGGACCAGTGAGCAGGGCGTGGGCCGTAATAAGCAGACCTACGTCACCTGGCAGGCAGACTGCAAAGAGAACGCGGGCGGCGATTACTACTGGACCTTCTTCCCGCAACCCACCTTTGTGAGTACCCAGAAGTACTACTGCCACGTGGATAACAGCTGTTATATGAATTTCGACTTCAGCGCGCCGGCGTTCCACGAGCTGGCCTTCTGGGAAGATAACGCCACGCTGCGCTTCGAATGTGCGCAAACGTATGTCGATCTGCTGGAAAAACTGACCGGGTTACTGGGCCGTCAGCCCGAACTGCCGGACTGGGTTTACGACGGGGTAACGCTGGGCGTTCAGGGCGGCACCGACGTGTGCCAGCAAAAGCTCGACACCATGCGCAACGGCGGTGTGAAGGTGAACGGTATCTGGGCGCAGGACTGGTCCGGCATCCGGATGACCTCCTTTGGCAAACGCGTGATGTGGAACTGGAAGTGGAACAGCGATCTGTATCCGCAGTTGGATACACGTATCCCGCAGTGGAAGCAGGAGGGCGTGCAGTTCCTCTCCTATATCAACCCTTACGTGGCCAGCGACAGAGACCTCTGTGAAGAGGCGGCGAAACGCGGTTATCTGACCAAAAACGCCGACGGTCAGGACTATCACGTCGAGTTCGGCGAGTTCTACGCGGGCGTTATCGACCTGACGAATCCGGAAGCCTACGACTGGTACAAAGAGGTCATCAAAAAGAACCTGATAGCGCTGGGCTGTGGCGGCTGGATGGCTGATTTTGGTGAATATTTGCCGACTGATACCTTCCTGCACAACGGCGTGAGCGCGGAAATCATGCATAACGCCTGGCCTGCGCTATGGGCGAAATGTAACTACGAGGCGCTGGAAGAGACCGGCAAGCTCGGCGAGATCCTGTTCTTTATGCGCGCGGGTTATACCGGCAGCCAGAAACACTCGGTGATGATGTGGGCCGGCGATCAGAACGTCGACTGGAGCCTGGACGACGGTCTGGCATCAGTGGTTCCTGCGGCGCTCTCACTGGCAATGACCGGGCACGGGCTGCATCACAGCGACATCGGCGGTTATACCACGCTGTTTGAGATGAAACGCAGCAAAGAGCTGCTGCTGCGCTGGTGCGACTTCAGCGCCTTCACACCGATGATGCGTACCCACGAGGGCAACCGCCCTGGCGATAACTGGCAGTTTGATGGCGACGGCGAAACCATCGCCCACTTTGCGCGTATGACGACCGTCTTCACTACCCTGAAGCCCTACATCAAAGCCGCCGTTGCGCAGAATGCGAAAAGCGGCCTGCCGGTGATGCGCCCGCTGTTCCTGCATTACGAAAACGATGCGCGCAGCTACACGCTGAAATACCAGTATCTGTTTGGCCGCGATCTGCTGGTGGCACCGGTCCATGAAGAAGGCCGTCGTGACTGGACGCTCTATTTGCCTGAGGACACCTGGGTGAATGCCTGGACGGGTGAAACGCATGAGGGCGGTGACATCACCGTTGACGCTCCGCTCGGCAAACCGCCGGTGTTTTATCGCCAGCAAAGCGAATGGGCAGACCTGTTTAGCACCTTACGTCATATCTGATAAGGCTCGCCCGCAGGGAAGCCTGCGGGCAGATGGAGAACAATAATGCGTCAACACGCTTCCGATCCGGCAACGCTACGCCTGCCGTTTAAAGAGAAACTCGCCTACGGGATGGGCGATCTCGGCTCTAACATCCTTCTGGATATCGGCACGTTGTATCTGCTGAAGTTCTACACCGACGTTCTTGGCCTGCCTGGCACCTACGGCGGAATCATCTTCCTGATTGCCAAGTTCTTCACCGCCTTCACCGATATGGGTACGGGTATCATGTTCGATTCCCGACGCAAGATCGGTCCTAAGGGCAAATTCCGCCCGTTCGTGCTGTATGCGGCGTTCCCGGTGACGTTACTGGCCATCGCAAACTTTGTCGGCACGCCGTTTGAAATCACCGGCAAAACGGTGATGGCGACCGTGCTGTTCATGCTTTACGGCCTGTTCTTCAGCATGATGAACTGCTCCTACGGTGCGATGGTGCCGGCCATTACCAAAAACCCGGACGAGCGCGCTTCGCTGGCCGCCTGGCGTCAGGGTGGCGCCACGCTTGGCCTGCTGCTCTGTACCGTCGGGTTTGTGCCGGTAATGAACCTGATTGAAGGCAATGACCAGCTTGGGTATATCTTTGCCGCGACCCTCTTCTCGCTGTTCGGGCTGTTCTTTATGTGGTGGTGCTATAAGGGCGTGACCGAGCGTTACGTTGAGATGCAGCCCGCCAATCCAGCCCAGAAGCCCGGCCTGCTGCAGTCGTTTCGCGCCATCGCCGGTAACCGACCGCTGTTTATTCTCTGCATCGCCAACCTGTGCACGCTGGGGGCCTTTAACGTTAAGCTCGCCATTCAGGTTTATTACACGCAGTACGTGCTGAACGACCCTATTCTGTTGTCCTACATGGGCTTTTTCAGCATGGGCTGCATTTTTATCGGCGTCTTTATGATGCCCGGCGCGGTGCGTCGCTTCGGCAAGAAAAAGGTCTATATCAGCGGGCTGCTGATTTGGGTGGCAGGCGACCTGCTCAACTACTTCTTTGGCGGTGGTTCGGTGAGCTTTGTGGCGTTCTCCTGTCTGGCCTTCTTCGGCTCAGCCTTCGTGAACAGCCTCAACTGGGCGCTGGTGTCCGATACCGTGGAGTACGGCGAGTGGCGCACCGGCGTGCGATCCGAAGGGACGGTCTATACCGGCTTTACCTTCTTCCGGAAGGTCTCACAGGCGCTGGCCGGCTTCTTCCCCGGCATCATGCTCACGCAAATCGGCTATGTGCCGAACGTGGTGCAATCCGCCGGAACGGTTGAAGGGCTGCGGCAGCTGATATTTATCTACCCCAGTCTGCTGGCCGTCATCACCATCGTGGCGATGGGCTGTTTCTACAACCTCAACGAAAAGATGTATGTGCGCATCGTGGAAGAAATTGAACTGCGCAAACGTACAGCATAACTGACTTGAGAGAGCGCCCTGCGGGGCGCTGTGAGGATCGACCATGACACACAAGAGTGATCCGTTAACCCTGAAGCTGAGCCTGCGCGAAAAGTGCGCCTACGGGATGGGCGATTTTGGCTCTAACCTGATGCTCTGTATTGGCACGCTGTATCTGCTGAAGTTTTATACTGATGAACTGGGCATGCCCGCTTTTTATGGCGGCATTATTTTCCTGGTGGCGAAGTTCTTTACCGCATTCACCGACATGCTGACCGGGGTGTTGCTGGATTCGCGGCGTAACATCGGTGCCAGAGGCAAATTCAGGCCGTTTATTCTTTATGCCTCGGTGCCGGTTGCCCTGGTGGCCACGGCGCAGTTTGTGGCCACCGATTTTAGCCTGACGGTGAAAACCGCTATCGCCACCCTGCTCTTCATGATGTTTGGCCTCTGTTATAGCCTGATGAACTGCTCTTACGGCGCGATGGTTCCCGCCATCACTAAAAATCCGAACGAGCGTGCGCAGCTTGCAGCCTGGCGTCAGGGCGGCGCAACGGTTGGGTTGTTGCTCTGCACCGTGGGGTTTATGCCAATTCAGGCGCTGTTTGTCAGCCAGCCCTCTCTCGGCTATCTGGTGGCCGCACTGGTGTTCGTCACCGGCGGTCTGTTCTGCATGTGGTGGTGCTACAGCGGTGTGAAAGAGCGCTATGTGGAGGTCACGCCCGATCATCATAAGCCTGGCATCCTGAAATCCTTCTGTGCCATTTTCCGCAACCCGCCGTTGCTGGTGTTGTGTATCGCCAACCTTTGCACCCTCGCCGCGTTTAATATCAAACTGGCGATTCAGGTCTACTACACCCAGTACGTGCTAAACGATCTGCATCTGCTGTCGTGGATGGGTTTTTTCAGTATGGGCTGCATTCTGGTTGGCGTGTTTCTGGTGCCTGGCGCGGTTAAGCGCTTCGGCAAGAAGCCGGTCTACCTTGGCGGGCTGACGCTGTGGGCCGTGGGCGACGTAATGAACTTCCTCTGGGGAACCAGCTCCCTGCTCTTTGTGCTCTTTTCCTGCATGGCTTTTTTCGGTACGGCATTCGTAAACAGCCTCAACTGGGCGCTGGTGCCCGATACCGTTGATTATGGCGAGTGGAAAACAGGCATTCGCGCCGAAGGGTCGGTTTATACCGGTTATACCTTCTCACGCAAAATCTCCGCCGCCCTCGCCGGTTTCCTGCCGGGCATTATGTTGACGCAGATTGGCTACATTCCACACGCCGTGCAGAGTGCGGGCACGCTACTGGGGCTCCGTCAGCTAATTTTTCTCTGGCCGTGCGGCCTGGCGATCGTTGCCGCGATAACCATGGGACTCTTTTATAAACTCAACGAAGCACGCTTCGCCTTTATTATTGAGGAGATTGGAAAACGGAAAAAACAACCCGCAAAACCCCCTGAGTTAACCACCAACAATAAAGCGTCAGCAGTCACTTTATAACAATAAATCCGGCCCTGATTCCCTTCCTGTGTAACAGGAGGGGGGCCTTTCTGTACCTCATACATGGACTGATTATGAAAAGAATCGTTACTGCACTGGTTGTGTCGTCTGTGTCCTGCTCGGCAGTTGCCGGCGCCTATGTCGAAACGCGCGAAGCCTATAATACGGCCTCTGAACTGCACGAAGTGATCCTGCGTGCCGGCTATAACTTCGATAAGGGCGCGGGGCTGATGTTCACTAACGCCTATAACGTGGGCAAATGGGACGAGCTTAAGCACAGCTATAACGAAATTGAAGGGTGGTATCCGCTTTTTAAACCGACCGATAAACTCACCTTTCAGCCTGGCGGTTTACTGAATGACAGCAGCGCCGGGTCCGGAGGCGCTATCTATCTGGATACCAATTATAAATTTCTCGACTGGTTTAACCTGACCTTCCGTTATCGCTATAACCACAACAATTACGATACGCCAGACTACAACGGCCAGATGGATAAAAACGACACCCACGAATTCGCTAACTACTGGAATTTCAAGGTCACGGATGCGTTTTTCTATACCTTTGAACCGCATTTTTTCCAGCGCGTGAACGATTACCACAGCAAAAATGGCAAAGACCATCACTGGGAAATCACTCACAAATTTAGCTATAAAATCGATAAAAACTGGCTGCCCTATCTCGAGCTCCAGTGGCTGGACAGATGGAATGATTACAACCGCGAGCAGTACCGTATCCGCCTGGGGTTAAGGTATTCGTTCTGATAATAAAAAAAGCCGCTGATCGCTCAGCGGCTTTTTACGTGCCGGGTGGCGCATGCGCTTACCCGGCCTACGGATTGACCGTATTACTCTTCTTTCGCACCGCGCATTGCACGTTTACGATCGTTCTCGGTCAGGTGACGTTTACGGATACGGATAGACAGTGGGGTCACTTCTACCAGTTCGTCGTCATCGATGAACTCCAGAGCTTGCTCCAGGGTCATCTTGATCGGTGGAACCAGAACCGTTGCTTCGTCAGTACCGGACGCACGCATGTTGGTCAGTTTCTTACCGGTCAGGCAGTTTACAGTCAGGTCGTTAGAACGACTGTGAATACCGATGATCTGGCCTTCATAAACTTCAGCACCGTGACCCAGGAACAGCTTACCGCGATCCTGCAGACCGAACAGCGCAAACGCAACCGCTTTACCCTGACCGTTGGAGATCAGCACGCCGTTGTTACGCTGACCAACTTCACCCGGACGAACGTCGTCGTAGTGGCTGAAGGTGGAGTACAGCAGACCGGTACCGGACGTCATGGTCATGAACTCTGAACGGAAACCGATCAGACCACGGCTTGGGATCACGTAGTCGAGACGTACGCGGCCTTTGCCATCTGGATTCATGTTTTTCAGGTCGCCTTTACGCTCACCCAGAGCCTGCATAACAGAACCCTGATGCTGCTCTTCAACGTCCAGCGTTACGTTCTCGAACGGCTCTTGTTTACGGCCGTCGATTTCGCGGAAGATAACTTTCGGACGGGAAACCGCCATTTCGAAACCTTCACGACGCATGTTTTCGATCAGAACAGACAGGTGCAGCTCACCACGACCAGAAACGCGGAATGCGTCAGCATCCTGAGTTTCTTCAACGCGCAGCGCAACGTTGTGCACCAGCTCTTTGTTCAGGCGGTCAAGGATCTGACGAGAGGTAACGAATTTACCTTCTTTGCCACAGAACGGAGAGGTGTTGACGTTGAAGAACATGGTTACCGTTGGTTCATCAACGGACAGGGCTGGCAGCGCTTCCACATTCTGCGGGTCGCAGATGGTGTCAGAGATGTTCAGCTCGCCCAGACCGGTAATCGCGATGATGTCGCCCGCTTCAGCCAGTTCGCTGTCGATACGCTCCAGACCCAGGTGAGTCAGCACTTTGCCCACTTTACCGTTACGGGTTTTGCCTTCGCTATCGATGATAGTAACCTGCTGGTTCGGCTTCACTTTACCGCGTTTGATGCGGCCGATACCGATAACGCCAACGTAGTTGTTGTAGTCCAGCTGGGAGATCTGCATCTGCAGCGGACCATCAAGATCAACATCCGGAGCCGGTACGTGATCGACAATCGCCTGATACAGCGGAGTCATGTCTTCCGCCATATTTTCGTGATCCAGACCCGCGATACCATTCAGCGCCGAAGCGTAAATGATAGGGAAGTCCAGCTGCTCGTCGGTCGCGTCGAGGTTAACGAACAGGTCGAACACCTGATCAACAACCCAGTCAGGACGCGCGCCCGGACGGTCAACCTTGTTGATAACAACAATAGGTTTCAGGCCATGGGCAAATGCTTTTTTGGTCACGAAGCGCGTTTGCGGCATTGGGCCGTCAAATGCGTCAACCACCAGCAGCACGGAATCCACCATGGACATCACGCGCTCAACTTCACCACCGAAGTCGGCGTGCCCTGGGGTATCAACGATGTTGATACGGTAGTCATTCCATTTGATAGCGGTGTTTTTCGCGAGGATAGTAATCCCACGCTCTTTCTCCAAATCGTTGGAGTCCATCACACGCTCTTGAGTTTCGGCACGAGCATCAAACGTACCGGACTGCTGCAGCAGCTTATCAACCAGGGTGGTTTTACCATGGTCGACGTGCGCGATGATGGCGATGTTACGCAAATTTTCGATCACAACTTTGCCTCAGGCATTAGAAATAGCGCGTTATTGTACACGGATTAATCGCACTACAAAACAGGATCACAAACATCCCCCGCAAACAAGTATTGCAGAGATGCTTTGTGATCGCTTTCACGGAGCGTAAAAAGGGCACTTTAACGAAAATTGCACCAATATGGTGCTCAGTGTTCACACTGAAGCACTATACTGGTGCAACATAACCATTGTGGTGCAGCACTTTTGCACTATGGTGCGCATGATAACGCCTTTTTGGGGTGTTTTAAAAGTTGGCACAGATTTCGCTTTATAAAAATACGGCAAAAAAATGGCACACAGCCAGCCCAAGACAGAAATTGAAGACCTCGTTACCACGACGACAATGACCAATCTGGAGAGTTAAGTATGTCCGCTGAACACGTTTTGACGATGCTGAACGAACATGAAGTGAAGTTTGTTGATCTGCGCTTCACCGATACCAAAGGTAAAGAACAGCACGTCACTATTCCTGCTCATCAGGTAAACGCCGAATTCTTTGAAGAAGGCAAAATGTTTGACGGCTCCTCCATTGGCGGCTGGAAAGGTATCAACGAATCTGACATGGTTCTGATGCCTGACGCTTCCACTGCGGTCATTGATCCGTTCTTCGAAGAACCAACCCTGATCATCCGTTGCGACATCCTCGAGCCAGGCACACTGCAGGGCTACGACCGCGACCCACGCTCCATCGCGAAACGCGCTGAAGAGTACCTGCGTTCAACCGGTATCGCAGACACCGTACTGTTCGGGCCAGAGCCAGAATTCTTCCTGTTTGATGACATCCGTTTCGGTGCCTCTATTTCTGGCTCCCACGTTGCCATCGACGATATCGAAGGTGCATGGAACTCCTCCACCAAATACGAAGGTGGTAACAAAGGTCACCGTCCTGGCGTTAAAGGCGGTTACTTCCCGGTTCCTCCGGTCGACTCCGCTCAGGACATCCGTTCCACCATGTGTCTGGTGATGGAAGAGATGGGCCTAGTGGTTGAAGCTCACCACCACGAAGTGGCGACTGCGGGTCAGAACGAAGTGGCAACCCGCTTCAACACCATGACCAAAAAAGCAGACGAAATTCAGATCTACAAATACGTTGTGCACAACGTTGCGCACCGTTTCGGTAAAACCGCGACCTTCATGCCAAAACCAATGTTTGGCGATAACGGTTCCGGTATGCACTGCCACATGTCTCTGTCCAAGAACGGAACCAACCTGTTCTCTGGCGACAAATATGCCGGTCTGTCTGAGCAGGCTCTGTATTACATTGGCGGCGTAATCAAACACGCTAAAGCGATCAACGCCCTGGCGAACCCAACCACTAACTCCTACAAGCGTCTGGTCCCAGGCTACGAAGCACCGGTAATGCTGGCGTACTCTGCGCGTAACCGTTCTGCTTCTATCCGTATCCCTGTGGTAGCGTCTCCTAAAGCGCGTCGTATCGAAGTTCGCTTCCCGGATCCAGCTGCTAACCCATACCTGTGCTTCGCAGCACTGCTGATGGCGGGTCTGGACGGTATCAAGAACAAGATCCACCCAGGCGAAGCTATGGACAAAAACCTGTACGACCTGCCGCCAGAAGAAGCGAAAGAGATCCCACAGGTTGCAGGCTCTCTGGAAGAAGCCCTGCAGGCGCTGGACGCAGACCGCGAGTTCCTGACTGCGGGTGGCGTGTTCACTGACGACGCTATCGATGCTTACATCGCCCTGCGTACTGAAGAGAACGACCGTGTGCGTATGACGCCACACCCGGTTGAGTTCGAACTGTACTACAGCGTTTAAGTTTCAATGAGTTTCGCGCGCCCTTTTACGCGCGATCTCACAAGCTTTTATTTGTTGCCGTGGAAACTTTCAGCCCATCTCCGGATGGGCTTTTTTCTCCACCAACAAACTGATCTCACGCGCTTTTTACGACGAAAAAGCTATACTGCACTAAATTAGTGCAACCAACTCCAGGAGACTGCTGAATGGCAACTGGCACGCTGCCCGATGCTGGGCAGATCCTCAATTCTTTGATTAACAGTATTTTGCTGGTCGACGACGAGCTGGCCGTACATTACGCCAACCCGGCGGCGCAGCAGCTGCTCGCCCAGAGCTCACGCAAACTGTTTGGCACCCCGCTTCCGGAATTATTGAGCTATTTCTCGCTGAATATTGGCCTGATGCAAGAAAGTCTGCAGGCCGGTCAGGGCTTTACCGATAACGAAGTCACGCTGGTGATCGACGGGCGCTCACATATTTTATCGCTTACCGCACAACGGCTTCCTGAAGGGCTGATCCTGCTTGAAATGGCACCGATGGATAATCAGCGCCGCCTGAGCCAGGAACAACTTCAGCATGCCCAGCAAATTGCCGCCCGTGACCTGGTGCGAGGCCTGGCGCATGAAATCAAGAACCCGCTGGGTGGCTTACGCGGTGCGGCACAACTCCTGACCAAAGCGCTGCCCGACCCTGCGCTGGCGGAGTACACCAACGTCATCATTGAGCAGGCAGACCGCCTGCGTAACCTGGTTGACCGTCTGCTCGGGCCGCAACAGCCCGGCATGCATGTCTCAGAAAGTATTCATAAAGTGGCTGAGCGGGTTGTGAAACTCGTCTCGATGGAGCTGCCGGAGAACGTCACGCTGGTCCGTGACTACGACCCAAGCCTGCCGGAACTGGCGCACGACCCGGATCAGATTGAGCAGGTCTTGCTGAATATTGTGCGTAATGCCCTGCAGGCGCTGGGGCCGGAAGGGGGCGAAATTATTTTGCGCACCCGCACCGCGTTCCAGCTCACACTGCACGGCGTGCGCTATCGTCTGGCTGCCCGCATCGACGTTGAGGACAACGGGCCGGGTATTCCGTCGCATCTTCAGGACACCCTGTTCTACCCGATGGTCAGCGGTCGCGAAGGCGGTACCGGCCTGGGGTTATCCATTGCCCGTAGTTTGATCGATCAACACTCTGGAAAAATTGAATTTACCAGTTGGCCGGGACATACCGAGTTTTCGGTTTTCCTGCCGATTAAAAAATAAAGGTGACGTTTATGCAACGAGGGATAGTCTGGGTAGTCGATGACGATAGCTCCATCCGTTGGGTGCTTGAACGCGCGCTCACAGGGGCAGGATTAAGCTGCACGACGTTTGAGAGCGGCAGCGAAGTGCTCGACGCACTCACCACCAAAACGCCGGATGTGCTGCTTTCGGATATTCGCATGCCGGGAATGGACGGGCTGGCGCTTTTAAAGCAGATCAAACAACGCCATCCTATGCTTCCGGTCATCATAATGACGGCGCATTCCGACCTGGACGCCGCGGTGAGCGCCTATCAGCAAGGGGCGTTCGATTACCTGCCCAAACCGTTTGATATCGACGAAGCGGTCGCCCTGGTTGAGCGCGCGATCAGCCACTACCAGGAGCAGCAGCAGCCTCGTCACACGCCTGACTTCGGGCCCACGACGGACATCATTGGCGAAGCGCCAGCCATGCAGGATGTGTTTCGTATCATTGGCCGTCTGTCACGCTCGTCCATCAGCGTACTGATTAACGGTGAATCGGGAACCGGTAAAGAGCTGGTAGCGCATGCCTTACATCGCCACAGCCCGCGGGCAAAAGCACCGTTTATCGCTCTAAATATGGCCGCCATCCCAAAGGATTTAATTGAATCCGAACTGTTTGGCCATGAGAAAGGGGCTTTTACCGGCGCGAATACCATTCGCCAGGGTCGCTTCGAACAGGCTGACGGTGGAACACTCTTCCTGGATGAAATCGGCGATATGCCGCTGGATGTCCAGACCCGTTTGCTGCGCGTGTTGGCCGACGGACAGTTTTATCGCGTAGGTGGCTATGCGCCGGTGAAGGTCGATGTACGCATTATTGCCGCGACGCACCAGAATCTGGAGCAGCGCGTCCAGGAAGGTAAATTCCGTGAGGATTTATTCCATCGCCTGAACGTGATCCGCGTTCATTTGCCACCGCTACGTGAACGCCGTGAAGATATTCCCCGCCTGGCGCGCCATTTTCTGCAGGTCGCTGCCCGCGAGCTGGGCGTGGAAGCCAAGCAGCTGCACCCGGAAACCGATGCCGCCCTCACCCGTCTGGCGTGGCCGGGCAACGTGCGTCAGCTGGAAAACACCTGTCGCTGGTTGACCGTAATGGCCGCCGGACAGGAAGTCCTGATTCAGGATTTACCGGCTGAACTGTTTGAAGCGACTGCGCCAGAAAGCAGCACCGGACATGCATTGCCGGACAGCTGGGCGACGCTGCTGGCGCAGTGGGCCGATCGCGCGCTGCGTTCCGGTCATCAAAACTTGCTGTCTGAAGCCCAGCCCGAGATGGAGCGCACGCTGTTGACCACCGCACTCCGCCATACACAGGGCCATAAGCAGGAAGCGGCACGCCTGCTGGGATGGGGACGTAATACCCTGACGCGTAAGCTGAAAGAGCTGGGCATGGAGTGATCTTTACCCGTGTGTAAAGGTTACTAATTGAGCGCAAATTGCTGCTATTTTGCGCTTTACTGTATCAATGATTTTTGTATGATCGTGCCCGGAAAGTGAGGGTGATCATCATGCTGGAAACATTAGTGAATATGCTCTCAAGTGGAGCAGCCGAAAGCCACACGCCACAAACAGCCGTTGCTGCTGTGCTGTGCGCGGCGCTGGTTGGGCTGTTTAGCTAGAGAGTCGCTAACAAAAAAGCCGGGTAGCGGCTTCGCCTTACCCGGCCAAATATGTTGGCACGTCTTAAATGACGCGTGAGAACTGCTGCAGACGCGCTTTCTGACGCAGATAGGCGTCGAAGCACATGCAGATATTACGAATCAACAGGCGCCCTTTGGGTGTCACGTCAATTGCACGTTCTGAAACATCCACCAGCCCATCTTTTGCCAGAGGCGCTAACAGCTTCAGGTCATCAGCAAAGTAATCGCTGAAATGCAGATCCCACTGCGCTTCCACGTCGCTGAAATCAAGACGGAAGTTACAGATGAGCGCCTTAATCACGTCACGACGGATGCAGTCATCGCGCGTTAACGCGATACCGCGCCACAGCGCGTTGCCCGCGTCATCTACCTGCTGATAGTAAAGCTTCAGCTCTTTCTGGTTCTGCGCGTAGCAGTCACCGATCATGCTGATGGCGGAGACGCCCATCCCCAGCAAATCGGTGTCGCCCTGGGTGGTGTAGCCCTGGAAATTTCGATGCAGTACGCCTTCGCGCTGGGCAATAGCCAGCTCGTCATCCGGACGAGCAAAGTGATCCATGCCGATGAACTGATAACCGGCTTCGGTCAGCGAGGCGATGGTTTCCTGCAGAATATCCAGCTTCTGTTGGGCAGAAGGCAGGTCGGCATCTTTGATTTTGCGCTGAGCGGCAAACAGCGTCGGCAGATGCGCATAGTTAAAGACGCTCAGGCGGTCCGGGTTGAGTTCGGCCACGCGTTTCAGCGTGAAGGCGAAGCTCTCCGGCGTTTGCTTAGGCAGGCCGTAAATCAGGTCGATATTGGTCGACGTAAAGCCGATATCGCGGGCGTGGTTGAGTAAGGCAAAGATAAACTCTTCATCCTGCTCACGGTTCACCAGCCGCTGCACCTCTTTGTTGAAATCCTGAACACCCATGCTCAGGCGATTGAAACCTTCAGCGCGTAAGTGATCCAGTACATCCAGCTCAATTTCGCGCGGATCGACCTCGATCGAGATTTCAGCATCGTCGTTAAAACGGAAGTTGTTGCGCAGGAGCGTCATTAAACGGCTGATCTGCGCTTTATTCAGATACGTTGGCGTACCCCCACCCCAGTGAAGCTGGCTGACGTGACGGCCGGAAAACAGCGGGGCACGGTGCAAAATTTCCTGCTCAAGCGCATCCAGATACTGATCGGCTTTATGTTGCTGACGGGTAACGATTTTATTGCAGCCGCAGAAGTAGCAAAGCTTGTGGCAGAACGGAATATGGACATAGAGCGACAGCGGTCGCTCGGGGTAGCGCGCGACAGCCTGCTGAAACGCCGCCTCGCCGAAACTATCGGAGAACTCCAGCGCGGTGGGGTATGACGTATAACGCGGCCCGGAATAGTTATATTTCTGGATTAGGGCCAAATCCCAGTCGATAGTTGGTACAGACATGCTCACTCCTTCCGTTGGTGTCGCGTTCGCATACGGCGGCCCGTTCTGGCCCCATCGCGGGCCATCACTCGGGTGCGCAGCCACTTCTGTCGCCGCGACAACCGCCGTAGTTTAACGAATAACCACACCAGATAACATATAACCGGAAGGGTTATTAGCAGGACTATCGTCCCTGCCGGATGCAAATGTTAGTTTCCACCCTTCAGAAGACGCATCATATCTTCCTGCTTTTCGTCTTCTTCTTCGTCTTCGTCATCGTCGTAAGACAGACCCAGCTTCTGCATCAGCTCATCAATGCGGTCCAGTTTGGCATCAACCCATGACTGCTCTTCGGCGGTTAGGGTTTCACCCTCTTCAAGACGTTCCAGCAGCGCGTCCAGGCGCTCATCGTTCTCCAGCAAATCCAGCTCAGCCTGCGGTGAAAGCATAGGTTTCTCGCTCTTTGGTTTGTGCTGCTTAGTGACCGGGGTGTCTGTCACGCCCAGTGGAACAGGTGTTTTACTGCCAATACGTGGGTCTTTCTGCTGCTTGTTTTTCGCAGAAGCGCCAGAAGCATCACCACCGTTTGCACGGCTACCCGCAGCATGACCGCGATGTTTTTTATCGCGTTTGCGATCGCGCGATTCCTGGTTCAGTTCTTCGCGCGTTTTGCGGTGTGCTTTTGCAGGGCGTTTAGCGCCCGCAGCGGAGGTCGGTTTTTTCATGATGTTTTATCTTTAAGTCGTTTTCTTCAGTATAGAATTGCGGCGAAATCTAGCAGAAAGCAAGCAAAGAAAAAAGGCGACAGAGCAATCTGTCGCCTTTTTTCCTGACTCACAACCCTTAACGGGTCAGACATTCCGTGTTTGCCAACAACAAACCCTGTTTATCCCTTGGCTAATACCGTCCGTGATACGGTTCCGTTTCCTGTTAAAACGCCTCCAGGCGTTGGTCATCCTGACAATCCTGCGTCTTCGCCTCCTGGCGCTCCTGACCCTAATCCTTAAGTCTGTTTCCTGTTGGCTTCCTCGCCCTGACGCACACTTTACCCTGTTCAGTTAAACTGACAAGCAACGAAACGGCACAAAAACGGATTTTCAGATAATTACCCGAGAATAAGCTTATGATTTAAAACAATTTGGCTTTTTTAACGCCTGCGAATTCTCTGAAATCTCCCATAGTATTCATAGCCGATCTCTCACAACCGCCAGGGTTTTAACTTACAGGCGCTGTGCAATCAAAAAAGTCTTTTGCCGGCATTCAGGTATAATCCCCCTCAGATTACGATTTTGGAGACGACCACGTGACTACCTGGAACTACCAACAGACGCATTTTGTCACCAGTGCGCCCGATATCCGCCACCTTCCTTCTGATACTGGCATTGAAGTGGCTTTTGCTGGCCGCTCTAACGCGGGCAAATCCAGCGCCCTGAATACGCTGACCAATCAGAAGAGCCTGGCGCGTACCTCAAAAACACCTGGCCGTACTCAGCTGATTAACCTGTTTGAAGTGGCAGAAGGCAAACGCCTGGTCGACTTACCGGGATATGGTTACGCGCAAGTTCCGGAAGAGATGAAGATCAAATGGCAGCGTGCGCTGGGTGAATACCTGGAAAAACGCCAGTGCCTGAAAGGTCTGGTGGTGCTGATGGATATCCGCCATCCCCTGAAAGATCTCGATCAGCAGATGATCGACTGGGCTGTCTCAAGTGAGATAGCCGTGCTGGTACTGCTGACTAAAGCGGATAAGCTGGCGAGCGGCGCGCGTAAAGCGCAGGTGAATATGGTTCGCGAAGCGGTGCTGGCTTTTAACGGCGACGTACAGGTGGAGCCGTTCTCCTCGCTGAAAAAGCAGGGTGTCGACAAGCTGCGTCAGAAGCTCGATAGCTGGTTCAACGAGCTGGAACCCGCGACGGAAGCGGAAGAAGAGTAATACCGAGCGCGGCGATGTCCGCGCTTTTTTTTGCCTGGATTTTTCTTTGCCGCAATAAAAAACGCCCCAGTCATTACTGACTGGGGCGGCTAAAATATTCAGCCAAATCCGATTACGTGAAGTAAAAGGTCTGAAAGATAGAACATCTTACCTCTGTACCCTACGCGAATAACTCTACCCCTTTTTTTGCTGTAGAAAAAGCACTTTTTGTAGTTTTTTTTCATTCTTTACATAGGGAATTCTAATGATCGTCACAAAACGCACTTTGTTATGTTGCTAACTTACATAAAAAGCGCGTTATTGGCAGAACCCTTAGTGAGCTTGATCCCAGTTTTCACCGCTGCCCACTTCCACCAGCAACGGCACGTCAAGGGTCATGCTGCTTTCCATAAGTTCGTGGATCTTCTTCGACACGGTGTCCAGATCATCTTTGTGGACTTCGAATACCAGTTCATCGTGTACCTGCATGATCATCTTCACGCGTGGCTTCTCTTTTTCCAGCCAGGCATCAACTGCGATCATCGCACGCTTAATAATGTCTGCCGCCGTCCCCTGCATCGGGGCGTTGATGGCAGCACGTTCTGCACCGGCACGACGTGCGGCGTTGCTTGATTTGATGTCCGGCAGATAAAGGCGACGACCATCCAGGGTTTCGACGTAGCCTTTCTCCTTCGCCTGCGCACGGGTGCGTTCCATATATTCCAGCACGCCCGGATAACGCTCGAAGTAGAGATCCATATACTTCTGCGACTCTTTACGCGGAATGTTGAGCTGGCGCGAAAGGCCAAAGGCGCTCATGCCGTAGATCAGACCGAAGTTGATCGCCTTCGCACTGCGACGTTGCTCGTGAGTCACGCTGTCCAGCGGCAGCCCAAAGACTTCAGCCGCCGTTGCACGGTGGATATCTTTTCCTTCCGCAAAGGCCGTCAGCAGCCCCTTGTCGCGTGACAGGTGCGCCATAATACGCAACTCAATTTGCGAGTAATCGGCCGAGACGATCAGGTAGTCGTCTGGCGCGATAAACGCCTGACGGATACGACGGCCTTCTTCATTGCGTACCGGGATGTTCTGCAGGTTTGGATCGGTCGAGGAGAGACGACCGGTCGCCGCCACAGCCTGATGATACGAGGTATGCACGCGGCCCGTTTTAGGGTTGATCATCAGCGGAAGTTTATCGGTATAGGTAGACTTCAGCTTCGCCAGACCACGGTACTGGAGAATCACTTTTGGCAGCGGGTAATCCAGCGCCAGTTCCTCAAGCACTTCTTCAGACGTTGATGGCGCGCCGCCAGGGGTTTTCTTCAGCGGCTTAATTCCCTGTTTTTCAAACAGGATGGTCTGAAGCTGTTTCGGAGACGAAAGGTTAAACGGTTCGCCAGCAAGCTCATGCGCCTTCTGCTCAAGCTCGGTCAACCGCTGCGCCAGTTCTCCAGAGTGGTTATGCAGCACCGTCGGATCAATTTTTACGCCGTTGCGCTCAATGCGCGAGAGCACAGGTACCAGTGGCATCTCAATGTGCTGGAACACGTTCAGCGGACCTTCGTGCTTCTGCAGTTTTGGCCACATCTTCAGGTGCAGTTGCAGCGTGACATCGGCGTCTTCAGCCGCGTAGCGACCCGCTTCTTCCAGGGCAATCTGATTGAAGGTGAGCTGGTTTTTACCTTTTCCGGCAATTTCTTCAAAGGTAATGGTCTTATGCTTGAGCCAACGGTCGGATAAGGAGTCCATATCATGACGACCCGCCACGCTGTCGAGAATGTAAGATTCCAGCATGGTATCGAACGCAATGCCGCGCAGCTCAATGCCATAGTTTTGCAGAATGCCGCGATCATATTTGAGGTTTTGCCCGACCTTAAGCGCCTTGTCATCTTCCAGAATCGGCTTCAGCAGCTCCAGCACACGCTCACGCGGGATCTGATCAGGTGCATCGAGGTAATCATGTGCAACGGGCACATAGGCCGCCATTCCCGGCTCCGTCGCAAATGACAGGCCGACCATATTGGCGGAAATGTTATCGAGGCTGTCGGTTTCCGTATCGAAGGCAAAGAACGGCGCTTTTTTGAGCTTCTCAATCCACGCCACCAGCTGTGACTCTTCAAGGAGGGTTTCGTAATTGTCGAAAGAGAGCGCGATGGCCTCTTCTTCTGCCAGCTCTTCGGCATCAACGACAATCGTCTCCTTTGGCTTAGCAGCCGGTTTGGCCCCTTTTGCCTGCAGCCATTTACCGGCTTCCACGTCCGTGGTCCAGCGCTTGAATTCGTATTTCTTAAACAGGCTTAACAGTTCGTCTGCGGAAGGCTGCTGCACTTCAAGCTGCTCACAACCCAGTTCCAGTTCAACATCGGTTTTAATGGTTGCCAGCTTATAGGAGAGATAAGCCACCTCTTTGTTCTCTTCCAGCTTTCCGGCCATGGTTTTTGCACCACGGAAGGAGAGCCCGGCGATTTTGTCCGGCTCCGCGTACAGCGTATCCAGCCCGCCCAATCCCTGAAGCAGCGCCTGGGCGGTCTTTTCACCCACGCCTGGTACGCCTGGGATGTTATCCGAGGAGTCGCCCATCAGCGCGAGGAAGTCGATAATCAGCTCTGGCGGCACGCCATATTTTGTGACCACCTCTTCAGGCCCCAGGATGGTGTTGGTCATGGTGTTAATCAGGGTGATACCCGGCGTTACCAGCTGCGCCATATCTTTATCCCCTGTACTGATCAGTACCGGACGACCCATTTTTTCTGCTTCACGTGCCAGCGTACCTATTACGTCATCGGCTTCGACCCCAGAGACGGCCAGCAGCGGCAAGCCCATCGCTTTTACCATCGCGTGCAGCGGTTCAATCTGCGCACGCAGATCGTCAGGCATTGGCGGACGGTGAGATTTGTAATGCTCAAAAAGCTCGTCGCGGAAGGTTTTACCTTTCGCATCAAACACCACTGCCGCATGGGTTGGCTGGTACTGAAGGATCAGGCTGCGCAGCATGTTTAGCACGCCGTACATTGCGCCGGTAGGTTCCCCTGCGCTATTGGTCAGAGGAGGAAACGCATGGTACGCCCGATACAGGTAAGAAGAGCCGTCGACGAGAATAAGAGGGTTTTCTGGGATCTGAACCATAATGTCCGTGCCTTTAATCAATTTATGCGTAAAGGATGCCACAGAAGGATGAAAACATCAGTTATTAGCGCCAGATACAGGAAAAGATTTTGCGATCGTGAGGATCGCTCGCAAAAATAAATCTGTGGATAAGTTTGTGCATACTTTTACGCCACAGGAATAACAGACGCTAAAAGTACATACCTCATAATAAATAGATGCTATATATCATAGAGTTATTATGTTTCATTTGATCTTTATGGTCAATTGATGACAATTTAGTCTATGTGGATATAAGCCCTGGGCCGCACGCCGTTATAGCGAAATCTTCTGCTCCCGGGCGTTATCCCGCAACGCCTGGCATGAAAGCACCCTTATTTTGTCTGATTTCTGATAAAATCAGCGCCCTGCACCGGATAGCCGGCCGCTCACTTACAGCTAACCATCTGAAAAAGCTCATCATGTCGAGATTGCTCGCAGCAATAACATTACCTTTAAGCATCATTTTAACTATTCTGGTGACTGTCGCCTGTTCTGTGCCGATCATTGTTGCCGGAATCATTAAGTTGCTGCTGCCCGTGCCCGTGGTATGGCGAGCCGTATCCGCATTTTGTAATTTCATGATGTACTGCTGGTGTGAAGGACTGGCGTTCCTGTTGTACCTGAACCCACACCTGAAGTGGGATGTGGAAGGGCTTGAAGGCCTCAACAAAAAGAACTGGTACCTGCTTATCTGCAACCACCACAGCTGGGCAGACATCGTGGTGTTATGCGTGCTTTTCCGCAAACATATCCCGATGAACAAATACTTCCTGAAACAGCAGCTCGCCTGGGTGCCTTTTATCGGTCTGGCCTGCTGGGCGCTTGATATGCCGTTTATGAAACGCTATTCGCGCAGCTATTTGCTTCGTCATCCGGAGCATCGTGGTAAAGATGTGGAAACCACGCGCCGTTCCTGCGAAAAATTTCGCGCGCATCCAACAACCATTGTGAACTTCGTGGAAGGCTCGCGCTTTACGGAAGAGAAGCGTCAACAAACTCGCTCTCCTTATCAGCACCTGCTGCCGCCCAAGGCTGCGGGCATTGCGATGGCGCTTAACGTGTTGGGCGCGCAGTTCGATAAATTACTCAACGTCACGCTCTGCTATCCGGAAAACGACAGGACACCCTTCTTCGATATGCTCAGCGGCAAGCTGACGCGGATCGTTGTACGCATCGAGCTGGTGCCGGTTGATGACGGGTTGCACGGGGATTACGTTAACGATAAGAATTTCAAACGTCTTTTCCAGCGTTGGCTGAATACGCTCTGGAATGAGAAAGATGAACAGATAGAAAAGATTAAATCTTCATACAAAAACGCCGGTCAGTGACCGGCGTTTTTTTCTTTATTGCTCTTACTTCTTCTCGACCAGATATTTCACGGTATCCGCGTACTGCTGTACGAAGATATCCATGCTGCTGGTGTCCATGCCCTGCGTGTTCAGCTGATATTTGCCGTTAACATACATCGCCGGAACGCCCTGCAGCTGAAGGTCTGCGGCGGCTTTTTCCTGCTGGGCTACCAGAGATTTCACCACAAAGCTGTTCCATGCCGCGTCGTATTCTTCACCTTTCACACCGGCATCCACGAAGACTTTACGGATATCTGCAGTCGTCTGAACTGTCTGGGTTTTCTGGACTGCTTCAAACATTGGTGCAGTGATCTTATCTTCCACGCCCAGCGCGATAGCTACCGCCCACGCCTGAGTCAGGTCTTTACCCAATGGGCCCAGGAACTCAACGTGATACTTGGTCATTTTGGTGCCTTCTGGCAGCTTTTTCTTCACGTTATCGGAAACATGCAGCACCTGCTCGAACTGATAGCAATGTGGGCAATAGAACGAGAAGAACTCCAGAACCTGTGGCTCGCCAGCGACTGGCTTTTCCAGCGTCGTATACTGTTTGCCGTCGGTAAACTGCGCAGCAGAAGCGCTAAATGCCAGAATCATACCTGCCAGCGCCAGCCAAATTTTTTTCATGATTAACTCTCTCCTGGGTGTGTCCAATTAATACATCGGCGTTAATTGCAGAGGGGGCTCCTTAAGAACCTTAACCTGCTCAGTAAATGTGGATATCTGGCTGCGCCAGTAATCCTCTCCGGTAAGCCACGGGAAATTACGGGGAAATGCAGGATCGTCCCAACGCCTGATTAACCATGCGAGATAATAAACAAAACGCATCGCGCGTAAAGGTTCAATCAGGACAATTTCGTCTGAATTAAAAGGGCTAAACTCTTCATAGGCCTCAATAATCGTTTCAAGCTGCATCCGTTGCTCAGCTTTATCGCCATTGAGCAGCATCCACAGGTCCTGAACCGCTGGCCCCATACGTGCATCATCGAGATCGACGAACAGCGGGCCATCACGCCAGAGAATATTACCAGCGTGACAATCGCCGTGCAGACGCAGAACGGAAATATCATCGCGCCAGCAGGTTTTCACCGCATCAATAAGTTTATCGGTCGCGTTGAGGAAATTATCCTTAAGCGCTTTGGGGATTAGCGCCGAGGTTTCAAATACCTGACGAGGTTCAAGCAGGTATTCCTGAATACCGATTGTCGGACGGGCAATAAAGTCTTCTTTGCGTCCTGTCTGGTGAATGCGTCCCAGATATCGGGCAACCCACTCCATCTGATCGATATTATCCGCTTCAAACTGGCGGCCCCCCAGGCTTGGGAATACGGCGTAGTAAAACCCTTCGTGGGTGAGCAGCGTTTGGTTATTAAATTTAAGCGGCGCGGCAACGGGAACATCATCATCCAGCAGATCGTGAGCAAACTGGTGCTCTTCCTGAATTTGTTCTGCGGACCAACGTTGAGGGCGATAGAACTTTACGACGAAGCGCTGACGATCCTCGTCCTGAAACTGATAGACGCGGTTTTCGTAGCTATTTAAGGGGGTTAGCCCGGAATCCACCCGAATACCCTGTTCAAACAGCGCATCCATAATGGTATCCGGGTGTAATGTCTGGAAAGTAAAAGCCTGGTCGTTCATCCGATCATCCGGAAATTATACGAATGATTCAGGATATCATCTTGTGGCGATTTCGGTGCCGCCGCTTACAAGCTTTTACTCTTTAATTACGCCACGTGCGCGCAGCAACGCGGTTTTAAAATCTTCCTCATAATCTTTCTGAATACCAGGAATAACAGCGTCTTTGGCAGAGTCGCGCATTTTGAGATGGTAGATCAGGATATCGTCAGAAAGGTCTGTCAGTTCGCCGTCAAAACCTGACTCTTTCGCCAGTTTCTGTAAAAATTGCATCAGATTAAGCTCTGGCTCTTTTTGCCAGGCCGGCTGGAGGAGTTCAATGACTTCATTCAGACGTTTACATTTCATGGTGGTGCTCCTTTCATTGAGAGTGACACGTTAGCAGGGTCAATCCCACAATAAAAGAGGCGATATTCATGAATCATGGCCAGCAAATAATCGGCGTTGTTCTGGCGGGTGGCAAGGCAACCCGAATGGGGGGGAAAGATAAAGGTCTTCAGCTCCTTAACGGTAAGCCACTCTGGCAGCATGTCGCTGATACGCTTGCGGACCAGGTCATGACAATGGTCATCAGCGCTAACAGGCATAGAGATGTTTATCAGCGTAGCGGGTATCCCGTTTACGAGGATACGCAGGAGAATTACCCCGGGCCGCTGGCCGGTATGCTTTCGGTTATGCAGCAGTCGCACGGGGAGTGGTTTATCTTCTGTCCGTGTGATACCCCGTTTATTCCGTCTTGTCTTGTCGAACGCATGGTACGGCTTCGTGGTAGCGCACCCGTTGTCTGGGCCCATGACGGTGAGCGTGACCACCCTGCTGTTGCGTTGATCCACCGTTCGTTAGTTCCGGCGTTACAGGAGTACCTGACGGCAGGAGAGCGCAGGGTGATGACTTTTATGCGCCAGTCAGGCGGCCATCCCGTTGATTTTAGCGATTTGAAGTCGGCGTTTATGAACGTCAATACCACAGAAGATTTGCAGATGATGCAGGAGAAAAAATGATACCTGTTTTGGCCATTTCAGCCTGGAGTGGTACCGGGAAAACGACGCTGCTGAAAAAACTGATCCCTGCGCTTTGCGCTAAAGGTGTTCGCCCCGGATTAATTAAGCATACGCATCACAATATGGATGTCGATAAGCCGGGAAAAGACAGCTATGAGCTGCGTAAGGCGGGAGCAGCCCAAACGATGGTGGCGAGTGATCAGCGCTGGGCATTGATGACTGAAACACCGGATGAAGCGCCGCTGGATCTCATGTATCTGGTTAGCCGGATGGATCTCTCTACTCTGGATCTGGTGCTGGTTGAGGGGTTTAAGCATGACGCGGTGGCGAAGATCCTGCTGTTCAGAAGCCATGCCGGGCATGATGTTCACGAGCTGACGCTCGATGAGCATGTAATTGCAGTCGCCAGTGACGTAGCCCTGGATCTGGAGATACCGGTACTGGATTTGAATAACATTGAAGAGATCGCCGCGTTTATTTTGAATTGGTGTGCTGTCTGATGCTCTCTCCGGCAGCGGGAAAAACCCAAAGCAAAAAACCCCGCACCATACGGTACGGGGTTCTTTTAATTGATGCCTGG
>NZ_JBDKEE010000188.1:0-247 GCF_051130085.1 Enterobacter sp. PTB | reverse complement strand
ATTACCGAGTCAATTACTTCAGCACTTGCAGGACGCCGATGAGTCAGAATAACCAACGTCCCGACGGTTTCTCTCGCCCCGATGAGTGGGGATCGTGGCAGGACGAACCACAGCAGAACCACGGCGATGCGTCAGGGGCGGCTTGACACGCTAGACCGGCGCAACGAGACGAGTCGACGGCATCTCAGCCTGAGCCTTACCGCTCGGTTGACGTAGACCCCTCATGGGCGCCTCCCTCGGCGTCGTA
>NZ_JBDKEE010000187.1:0-248 GCF_051130085.1 Enterobacter sp. PTB | reverse complement strand
ATTTCAGCAGCGTGGTCGCCAGCGTGGATTTCAGCGCATGGACGGTGCCGGGCATCCCCTGCAGAATCAGCGTCATATCCGGCAGGCCATAGTCCGGCAGATGCGCCAGTGAGCCTGCACGGGCGTTGAGAATGCGCTGCAGGTTATCCAGCACCGACATGATATGCTGGTTCTCTTCACTGACCTGATGCAACTCAATCTCCCCTTCAAAATTTCCATACAGCATGTCGTGTAATGACACTGAACGA
>NZ_JBDKEE010000186.1:0-249 GCF_051130085.1 Enterobacter sp. PTB | reverse complement strand
AAGTAGTAGAAACGACGGTAATAAACTTATTAGTAAATTTCTAAATACAGCAGATGGTATTCTTCCTAACAACAAAAAGAAACTTATATTTACAACTAATTTACCTAATATTAGAGATGTTGATAAAGCTCTCGTCAGACCAGGTAGATGTTTTGATGTTCTAGAAATAGGATATTTAAATAAAGAACAAGCAGCTAAGATAGCCGACTATATTCAAGTTGATTTATCTGTTTTAAATAAAGACAAATA
>NZ_JBDKEE010000185.1:0-249 GCF_051130085.1 Enterobacter sp. PTB | reverse complement strand
GTACCGTCGCAATAGGCAATTGGGGGCCTATCTATAGAGGACCAACGAGGCAACCTTCCAAGGTTGGATTGGCGTGCTTACCTATGCTATATTCTCCCCCGGGGCCCCCTCGGTATGAACGAGAGTATCTGGATACTGCAGTAGCTAGTTAATTTCTTCTGACGCACTGAGATTTGCCTATATTTGTTGCAATCTGTGTCTTACAGAATCCAATCCCGCTACTCCCTACACTTTCTATGGACAAGGCTA
>NZ_JBDKEE010000184.1:0-250 GCF_051130085.1 Enterobacter sp. PTB | reverse complement strand
ACGGTAAGCGATTATGAGGTGATACGTGTCCCGGTGAGCGTACGCAGCGGTCTGGCGCGGGCAAACCGTGTGAGGCTTTCTGCACGTCCCGTGCTGGGGAAGACGGCTCCGGAAGGCTGCAGTCGGGTGCGGGTCACGCTCAGCACCACAGACCGGGAAGAGGCGGCTGGCTGGTTGCCGGGGGGATCGCTTCACGCTGACCTGCTGGTTCTGCTGCGGGTGTACCTCGGGTATCGCAGCGATGTCCGTC
>NZ_JBDKEE010000183.1:0-251 GCF_051130085.1 Enterobacter sp. PTB | reverse complement strand
AGGCCGTGCAGGCGACGCTTGCGAAATTGTCGGAGCGGTTTCCGCCGGGCCTGACCTACCTCGTGCAGTACGACTCCACGACCTTCGTCTCCGACACGATCAAGGAGGTGATGAAGACGCTCGGCGAGGCCTTCGTGCTCGTCGTGATCGTGGTGTTCCTGTTCCTCGGCAATCTGCGCGCCACGGTGATCCCGGCGGTCGCGGTTCCGGTCAGCCTGATCGGCGCCTTCGCGGTGCTGCTGGCGCTCGGC
>NZ_JBDKEE010000182.1:0-252 GCF_051130085.1 Enterobacter sp. PTB | reverse complement strand
AACGCGCCACCGCGTAACACATCAGCAGACGGGGTTATCCCTGTCTGCTTTTTTTTGCTGAGTGCCTGTCCGCGCGGGCGCTGAGCAAAAAACACTACAACACAAAAATCTGACCTGATGCGCTTACAGGCTCCTGAATGCCAGGACACAGCGAGGGGCGGTAGCGTGCCTGACGGTCACCCACAATGAGTATAATGACATGGAAAATCCTGCCGTACTGCTGCGTCGCCTCAATCCGTTCTGCGCCCGGGC
>NZ_JBDKEE010000181.1:0-252 GCF_051130085.1 Enterobacter sp. PTB | reverse complement strand
GAATCCCCCCCGTGCCGATTACCGGGCACAGCTGATCCGCCTGTACCGTCAGCAAAGCTGGTCAGCGCTGGTGGCCCTCGCCGATCAGTTTTTTGCGGAAGGTGTCAATCATTTCTGGCTCGATCTGCAGTGGTACCTCTGGCAGGGGTTAAGCAAGTCAGGGGAGCAGCCAGAGGTCATTGCTGAGGCGGTGCTGACGGATTTACGGCTGTTTCTGACGCGACTGCCCGGTATTGAGACGCTGGCCTGGAA
>NZ_JBDKEE010000180.1:0-256 GCF_051130085.1 Enterobacter sp. PTB | reverse complement strand
CCCGGGCCAGCCCCTGCGCCATCTCCTGCGGATCGGGTGCGCTGGTCACCTGCTGTAGTTTCAGACGCAGTTGCGTCACGCGGGTGAGCCATGTCCCAAAGCTCAGCGTGTCGCCGCTGTCGCCGCCCTCATGTCCTGCCATCAGTCCCAGCAGGGGACCAAACACGCCATCCAGCGGACCTTCCGGCCCCCGGGCCTGCACCGCGAACTGCTCGCCGTCCGTCACTTTCCCCATCAGCTTTTTCGCTGAGTCCAC